>NZ_LMHO01000013.1:0-131349 GCF_001428185.1 Mesorhizobium sp. Root695
CTCCTGCCAAAATCTCCTGACACAAACTGTCCAAGACACTTCAATCACATAACAAAAAACCCCGCCGAAAATCGACGGGGTTTGTCAGCAGTCTGAGGGCGGCATCTCTGCCGCCCTTTCCGTATCTGAAGGCTACTAGGGCTGGATTAGAAATCCATGCCGCCCATGCCGCCCATGCCGCCGCCGCCCATGCCGCCAGGCATACCGCCGCCGCCAGCCGACTCCTTCTTCGGAGCCTCCGCGATCATGGCTTCGGTGGTGACCAGCAGGCCAGCGACCGAGGCTGCGTCCTGGAGCGCCGTGCGCACGACCTTGACCGGGTCGACGATACCCATGGCGATCATGTCGCCATACTCGCCGGTCTGGGCGTTGTAGCCGAAGGTCGCGCCCTTGTTCTCGAGGATCTTGCCGGCAACGATCGATGCTTCCGCACCGGCGTTCGATGCGATCTGGCGGGCCGGAGCCTGCAGCGCGCGACGAACGATGTTGATGCCGGCGGCCTGGTCGGCATTGACGCCGGTGACCTTGATGTTGGCCGAAGCGCGCAGCAGCGCGACGCCGCCGCCTGCAACGATGCCTTCTTCGACGGCCGCGCGGGTCGCGTTGAGGGCGTCATCGACGCGGTCCTTCTTTTCCTTGACTTCGACTTCCGTCGCACCGCCGACGCGGATCACCGCAACGCCGCCCGCCAGCTTGGCGAGACGTTCCTGCAGCTTCTCCTTGTCGTAGTCCGAGGTGGTCTCTTCGATCTGCTGCTTGATCTGGGCAACGCGGCCCTGGATCTCGGCCTTCTTGCCGGCGCCGTCGACGATGGTGGTGTTCTCCTTGGAGATCGACACCTTCTTGGCGCGGCCGAGCATGTTGAGGCCGACGTTCTCGAGCTTGATGCCGAGGTCTTCCGAGATGACCTGGCCACCGGTGAGGATGGCGATGTCTTCCAGCATGGCCTTGCGGCGATCACCGAAGCCCGGCGCCTTGACGGCGGCGATCTTCAGGCCGCCACGCAGCTTGTTGACGACCAGCGTGGCCAGAGCCTCGCCTTCGACGTCTTCCGAGATGATGAGCAGCGGCTTGGAGGTCTGCACGACGGCTTCGAGAACCGGCAGCATGGCCTGGAGGTTGGAGAGCTTCTTCTCGTGCAGGAGAATGTAGACGTCCTCGAGCTCGGCAACCATCTTGTCGGCGTTGGTGACGAAGTAGGGCGAGAGGTAGCCGCGGTCGAACTGCATGCCTTCGACGACTTCGAGTTCGGTCTCGGCGGTCTTGGCTTCTTCAACCGTGATGACGCCTTCGTTGCCAACCTTCTGCATCGCTTCCGCGATCATCTTGCCGACCGACTCGTCGCCATTGGCCGAGATCGTGCCGACCTGGGCAACTTCCTCGGAGGTCTTGATCTTCTTGGCGGCCTTGCCGAGCGCCGCGACGACTTCGGTCACGGCCAGATCGATGCCGCGCTTCAGGTCCATCGGGTTCATGCCGGCGGCAACGGCCTTGTGGCCTTCCTGGACGATCGACTGTGCCAGAACGGTTGCGGTCGTGGTGCCGTCGCCGGCGATGTCGTTGGTCTTCGAAGCAACTTCGCGGACCATCTGCGCGCCCATGTTCTCGAACTTGTCCTCAAGCTCGATTTCCTTGGCGACGGTGACGCCGTCCTTGGTGATGCGCGGCGCGCCGAACGACTTGTCGATGACGACGTTGCGGCCCTTGGGGCCGAGCGTGACCTTCACCGCGTCGGCGAGGATGTTGACGCCGCGCAGCATGCGCTCGCGGGCATCACGGGAGAATTTTACGTCTTTGGCAGCCATTTTTAGCTCCTGGCAAGGGCTTGGAGTAAGCCCGGGAATTCAGTTGACGGTGAGGCCGATAATCAGCCGATGATGCCCATGATGTCGGATTCCTTCATGATCAGAAGGTCTTCGCCATTGAGCTTGACTTCGGTGCCCGACCACTTGCCGAACAGGATGCGGTCGCCGGCCTTGACGTCCAGCGGGACCAGCTTGCCAGCTTCGTCGCGAGCGCCGGAGCCGACGGCGATGATCTCGCCTTCCTGCGGCTTTTCCTTTGCCGTATCCGGGATGATGATCCCGCCGGCGGTCTTGGATTCGGATTCGACCCGGCGAACGACCACGCGGTCATGAAGCGGGCGGAACTTCGACTTTGCCATTTTTTCTTCCTCGATGAGAACGGTGAGAAACAGTTCCTCCATCCGGCGGCGCCGGACATGTGGTTAGCACTCACCAATGGCGAGTGCTAACGTGGCGCTGAAATAGGCTGGCGGCCTGCCAGAGTCAAGGCGCGTGGCACCGACCGGGAGTGTGAAATTTTTCTACGGATCGAGGCTTACAGAAACAACCGCAGCTGCGTGTGAATGATCGAACGATAATCTTCGATGGTCCGGCGGCTTTCCGCTTCGCCCTCGGCAAGCGCCAGGCGCACCACACCGCCGGCGAGCTGGAAGATCAGGAGAACCGTGCGTTCGAACTGCTCGCGCTTCTGAGGCTCGATCAGGGCGATGACGTGGTCGCAGAACATTTTGGCTTGGTGTCGGGTTTCGGCGATGTCGAGGTTCTTGAGCGCCTTGTCGGCCTGGATGGCGTTCTGCAGATCCTGGATGGCCGGATCGCCGGCGACGCGGCTGAGATAGTCGTCAAGCAGCCGGTCGGCGGCCACGATCACGTCCTTCGCTTCGCGGATGTCGGTGATGATCGCCGTCAGCCTTGCGCGGCTGACCTCTGAAAACCGCTCATAGAGCATCGCCAGGATCGCCGATTTGTTGGGAAAATAATGGTAGACGGTGGCGATCGGCCCGCCCGCCAGCATGCCGACCTCCTTCATGGTGACGGCGTCGATGCCTTTCTCGCCGATCAGCCGCATGGTCGTCGACAGGATCGCATCGATGCGCTCGCGGCTGCGTTCCTGCTTGGGCCTGCGCCTGGGCTCGGTCGCCATTCTCTTCACGTCCGTCATGCACCGATCTTTCGCACGGGTTTTTCAAATTCCGGTTGACAAGAAATATGATCAAGTATCAGCTTCTGAAATGCTGACAGGTTGTCAGCTTTTTTGCCGCACGGCAAGGACGTTGGGAGGCGCCTTTGGCTTCGACAGATACCGGCCACGCAGGCAATGGCGACTGGCTGGTCGGCAATCCGACCGGCAGGCAGCTAGCCGCGGCCCTGTGGATCGGTTCGGTCGGCCTGCTCATTCTCGGGCTGCAGCCCGTGCTGCTCGGGGCCCTTTACACCGAGGGCCATGTCAGCGGCGATGAACTGGCGCTGGTCGCCACAGCCGAGATGATCGCCATTGCCATCGGTTCAGCTGTCGTGGCGATGCTGCTCTCGGCACACAACATGCGCTGGAAAAGCGCCGCCCTTCTGTTGCTGCTGGCGCTGGCCAATGTGTGGACGGCCCATGCCGCAAGCGCCAACACGCTGATTGCGGCCCGCGCCCTGGCCGGGCTCGCCGAAGGCGGTCTGGTCGCGGTCGCCACCGAACTGATCGCCCGTTCGCGGCGCGCCGAGCGCATCGGCGGCCTTTTCGTCACCATGCAGACGCTGGCGCAATGCGCGCTTGCCCTGATGCTGGCGCTTTATGTCATTCCGGCCGCCGGGTCGGCAGGCGGCTTCATCGTTCTTGCCGTCGTCTGCGTGGCGTCGCTGGCGGTCGCCTTCACCGTACCCGTTGACTATGCCGACCTGCCCAAGGACGAGAATCTGGCCAATGTGCTGACGGTTCCTTCCCTCACCGCGCTGCTGTCGGTCTTCTGCTACTTCATGTTCTTCGGCGCGGTCTGGGCCTTTCTGGAGCCGCTTGGCGCACAATACGGCATCGATGGCCGCACCGTCGGCCTGATCGTCTCGGCCAGCCTCGCCGTGCAGGTCCTGGGCGCAATGACGGCCACCGTGTTCGAGGCGCGCATCGATTATCGCGCTGCCATCGCCACGATCGGTGTCGTGGCGCTTGCCTGCTCCCTGGTTCTGGCCGGTGGACCTGGCCTCACCACATTCTGGATCGCAGCTCTGGTCATGGGCTTCATCCTCTTGTTCATCGTGCCCTACCAGATCCGGCTGGCGATCACCGCCGACGAGACGCGCACCGCCGTGCTGCTGGTGCCGGCGGCCCAGCTGTTCGGCCTGGCGATCGGGCCGATCGCGGCGTCACTGCTGATCGATGGCAAGGATTACCGGCCGGTGCCGGAATTTGCTGCCGCCAGTACCGTAGCCAGCGTGGCGCTGCTCGGTCTGTTCATTCTCGTGTCGCGGCGTCGCCGCGCTGTTGCCTGAACTGGGGGCGCCATGTCGAACAGCTGGAGCAACTGGTCGGGCTTTGTCACTGCCGAACCGCGGCTGATCGCCAGCCCCGGCGATGCCGGCGAACTGGGTGATCTCATTCGTACCGCACCCGGCCCGGTCCGCGTCGTTGGCGCCGGTCATTCCTTCACGCCGCTGGTGAAATCGCAGGGCACGATCCTGTCCCTGGAAAGACTGGAAGGGCTGGTTTCGCACGATGCCGAAAAACATCAGGCGCGGGTGCGGGCAGGGACCCGGCTCGGTCCGCTGATGCACATCCTGCAGGGCATTGGCCAGGGCCTGCCCAACATGGGCGACATTGACCGCCAGGCGATCGGCGGCGCGCTGGGTACCGCCACGCACGGCTCGGGACCGACACTCGGCGCTTATCACACGCAGCTGGAGACGGTGCGGATCGTCGACGGGCTTGGCAAGGTCCGCGACTTCAAGCGGGCGGGGGATCAGGACATGATCCACGCCATCGGCGTCGCGCTCGGCGCCTTCGGCGTGCTCAGCGAAGTGACGTTGAACAACATCGCGACCTACCGGCTGCGTCGCCGCAAATGGGTGCTGCCGATCGCCGACATGCTGCGCGATTTCGAGATGATGATGGCCGCGCATCGCTCGGCCGAATTCTACTACATTCCGTTTTCCGGCTATGCACAGTTCATAGCCAGCGACCTCAGCGACGCAGCACCCACCGCGCGCCCGCCGGAGCAAGACGAGGCGGGTTTGAGGACGCTGCGCAGGCTGCGCACCGCGCTTGCCTGGCTGCCATCGCTGCGCCGCCGACTGATCCTGGGCGCCGTCGCGAAAGTGCCGGCCGAGGACTATGTGCAGGACTGGCTCAACGTCTATGCCAGTGACCGCCAGACCAAATTCAACGAGATGGAATATCATCTGCCGTTCGAGGAGGGACCGAAGGCGCTGGCCGAGATCATCGAACTGACCGAGAAGCGTTTTCCCGAGGTCTATTTCCCGATGGAGGTGCGCTCGGTCGCACCGGATCAATTCTGGCTCTCGCCCTTCTACAACAGGCTAACCTGCTCGATCGCCATCCACCATGACGCGGCGAACGATCCGCTGCCGTTCATGCGGGCGGCCGAGCCGATCTTCCGCAGGTATGGCGGCAGGCCGCATTGGGGCAAGATGCACAGCCTGAAAGCGGCGGATCTGAAAAAGCTCTACCCGCGCTGGGACGACGCCATGGCGGTGCGCCGCGACATCGATCCGGAAAACCGCTTCGTCTCGCCCTACATGGCCGACCTGTTCGGCATCGAGACATGAACGCCTATTTTTCCACCCTGTCGGATGCGCTGAAGGAAGCCGGCATCTTCCAGCCCTGCCTGCTGCTCGATCGCGACCGGCTGGACAGCAACATCGCTCTGGTGAAGGGGAGACTGGATCCCGGCCTTGCCGTGCGGCTGGTCGACAAATCACTCGCCTGTCTGCCGCTGCTTGCGCATATCGGCAAGGCGCTTGGCACCAATCACGTCATGACCTTCCATCCGCCGATCAGCGAGGCGGTGCTGAAGACGTTTCCGGATGCCGATCTTCTGTATGGCAAGCCGATACCGGTCGACGCGGCAAGGGCGGCGCTGGTGAAAGCCGACGCCGACTGGTCGCGTGTCTGCTGGCTGATCGACAGCGAGGAGAGACTGGCGGAGTACGGCGCGCTCGCTGCCGAACTCGACATCGAACTGCGCATTGCTTTCGAGATCGACGTCGGGCTGCATCGCGGCGGGTTTGCTGATCCCGAAACCTTGTCGAGGGCATTGAGCGCGCTCCATGCTCACAAATGGCTGCATTGCGAAGGGGTCATGGCCTACGAGGCGCATGCGCCGCTCATTCCTGGTCTGTTCGGCGGGCCGACGAAAGCCCTGGCAAAGGCGTCGGCGCAGGCCACGGCGTTCGTCGCTTGTCTCGGGGCCGACCAGCGCCGCATCCTGAACATCGGCGGCAGCAAGACCGCGCTGCTTCATCATGGCGGTGTCGCCAATGAAGTGTCGATGGGATCGGCCTTCGTGCTGCCCAGCGACTTCGATACATCAGGTCTCGAAGGCTTCCAGCCGGCGGCCTTTATCGCGACGCCGATGCTGAAAGTGGTCGAGCCAATGCTGCCCGGCCCGCCGGCTGTCACCCGCGCGCTGCAGGCGATCGGCCGGTTTCCCCGCAAGGGCTGCTACCTCTATGGCGGCAAGTGGATGGCCGAGCCGGTGTTCCCCCAAGGCATGACGACGAACGGCTTGCTCGGCCTGTCCTCCAACCAGCAATTCATGGGCTTGCCGGCCGATGCGCCCGCAAGGCCAGGCGACTACGCCTTCTTGCGCCCGACGCAGAGCGAGGCCGTGCTGCAGCAATTCGGATCGATCGCGGTGTTTGCCGGCGGAAAGGTCACTGATCGCTGGCCGGCGCTGCCGATGGCGTGATCGTCTACCCCTTCACCGGTATCCAGATTTCCAGCCCGCCATTGCCGCTGCGCGGGTCGAATTCGGGACCGTAGCGTTCGAATTCCGGCGCATCTGAAATCTCATGGCCGGAGGCCGGCAGCCATTTGTTCCAGATGGTGTTTACCGTCCGGCGGATGGTCGAGATGTGTTCGCGGTGGGCGAAGACCGCATATTTCTGTGCCGGCACGCGCACCCGGCTGAATTCCTTGGGCAGGTCGGAAAAGTCCGACACTTCGACGCCGGCAATGTAGTCGAAATTGCCGGCATCGTCGCCGTTGACGCAGACGCCATAGGCAACGTCGCCTGTCTCGCCCGGAATGTTGCCGATATAGGGGCCGAAGCGCTGCCATTGCATCGGAATGGCTGCGCTGGTTTCGCAGCTGTAGCGTTCGCCGAGACCGGCGATGAGGAACGGCCGGCTGGTCTCGAAACGCGGCGGTTCGAGGTTGGCAAGAAAGGACTGGTCCATCAGGATCGGCTCCACGAGGTCGAGCTTGTCGAGTGTGCCTTGCGCGCGCACCAGTTCCGGCGTGGTGCCGAACTGATCGCGGAAGGCACGGGTGAACGCCTCATGCGAGTTGTAGCCGGCATCGAGCGCGACGCTGAGGATATCGGGCGCTCCGCCGGCCAGCTTGCGCGCCGCCTCGGTCAAGCGGCGCGAGCGCATGTAGCCCATCACCGAGCGACCGGTTGCAGCCCCGAAAGCCCGCGTCACATGAAAACGCGACACGCCGCTGCTTTGCGCGACATCGTCGAGCGAGATCGCCTCCGGCAGATGGCTCTCGACGAACCACAGCGCTTTCTCGGTCGGGTTCATGGGGCTCCTTTTAAAATGGCTCGATTCACACGTGGCAGGATCATGGTGATGTTTCCCGATGAGGTCAGTTTGATCGAAATTGCGCTCCGCGCAAAACCGAAACGATAGGCCATCGCCTTTGCGTGGAAAGGGGTTGACAGAGTCGGGTCATATTCATAGCAATATGTTATTACATAACAATCAAAGGTGTTGCTTGTTTCCGTCCAGCCATCGATCATACCCATTGCCGGCTTGGCAAACTCAACCCGCAGAAATGCGTTGCGATGCGTTTGGGGGAAATCTACTGTGATTTCGTGATGGTCCCCGAGTCAAAAGGCGAGGGGTGAAAAGGGAACACGGTGAGATCCCAGGGGTCGAGGCCGTGGCTGCCCCCGCAACTGTAAGCGGCGAGCAAAATCCGCGAATGCCACTGGCCGGCAAGGCTGGGAAGGCAGGATGGCGCAACGACCCGCGAGCCAGGAGACCTGCCATCAGCATGAGTTGACCGGACGGGGTGTGCCGGGAGGAAACGCGAATCTCGGTCTTGTCGGCCGGTTCGCCAGCTTCCTTCCGTCGCCAGTTTTGGAAAGTGACGGAAAGTTGGACGGCTCCATCGATCCCATCCATCGCATCATCGTGTGCACGCTTTGCCGTGACCATGTGACCGGCGTCAGGTCCGGGAACGACCTTTGTACCGATTTGCGCTCCCGACTTTCGGCCCAACATGAACCAGCCGTGGCGAGCGGCGTCGCGGTCGAAGGCGTGGCCTGCATGGCGGGCTGCTCGCGGCCGCTGACGGTCGCCTTCCAGGCGCAAGGCAAGGCTGCCTATCTCTTCGGCTCCATCGACGCGCGAGCCGATGTCGGCGACCTCGTGCGATTCGCCAAACTCTACGCCTCGCTGGCCGACGGCTCGTGCAGTTCCGGTCAGCGCCCGGCGGGATTGGCCGGCAAGACGCTTGCCCGCATCCCCGGTTCGGGCAATCCGGCGGGCAGCAGCCGATGACTGTAGCGCTTCTCGAAGCACGTGACCTCTGCGCCATGGCGAATGGGCGGGATCTGGTCCAGGCGGTCAGCCTGTCGGTGGCCGCTGGCGACCGCCTCGCCATCATTGGCCCCAACGGCGCCGGCAAGACGACGCTGCTGCGCATGCTGTCGGGCATGTTACGGCCAAGTTCCGGCGAGGTGAAGCTAGCCGGGCGTCGGCTGGACAGGATTTCCGCTGCCGAGCGGGCACTGCACATCGCCGTGGTCGGCCAGACCGACCAGCCCGATCCACGGCTGGCGGTGATCGACTATGTCGAGCTTGGCCGCGTCCCGCACGCCGGGCTGCGGCGCAGGAGCGAGGAACGCGACATTGTCGTCGATGCGCTGCGCCGGACCGGCCTGCTGCCGCTGCTTGGGCGCACCATAGGCTCATTGTCGGGCGGCGAGCGCCAGCGCGCCCAACTGGCGCGCGCCATCGCCCAGCAGCCAAAGATCCTGTTCCTCGACGAGCCGACCAACCATCTCGACCCGCGCGCCCGCGGCGAACTGCTCGAACTCGTGGCCGGCTTCAGCATGACCGTGATCGCGGTGCTGCACGATCTGGCCCTGGTCGCGCCGTTCGCCACCAGGGTGGCGGTGATGAACCAGGCCCGTCTGCAAGCGCTGGCCGCGCCGCGCGAAGCGCTGACCCAACAATTGATCCGCGAGATTTTCGGCATCGATGTTCTGCGTCTGCGCCATCCGACCGAAGACCGCGAACTGACGGTGTTCGAAGTTCCAAACCGTGGCTCGCCGCCATCCTGATTGAAACCGTTCCGTATTCGACCCAATCCCATTCACATAGGAGCAAATTCTTGAAACGCCTAGCCTTTTCGCTTGCCTTCTCGCTGCTGACCCCCACGGCCTTCGCCTTCCCGGTCACGGTCGACAGTTGCGGCAAGCCGCTGACGTTTGACGCACCGCCGAAGCGCGCCGTCATCCATGATCTCAACATGGCCGAGATGGCCTTCGCGCTGAAACTGCAGCCATCGATCGTCGGCCTGACCGGCATCACCGGATGGTACAAGATCGGTCCCGAATTCAAGGCCGAGCAGGGCTCGATCCCGGAATTGGCGCCGAAATACCCGACGCTCGAAAACCTCGTCGCGGTCGAGCCCGATTTCTTCTTCGCCGGCTGGTATTACGGCATGAAGCCGGGCGGCGAGGTGACACCCGACACGCTTGCCCCGCACGGCATCAAGACGCTGGCGCTGACGGAAAGCTGCGTCCATCTCGACAAGAACCACCCCGCCGCCTCGATGGACCTGCTCTATGGCGATGTCGAAAAGCTGGGCAAGATCTTCGGCAAGGAGGCCGAGGCCGAAAAGCTCGTTTCGGGCTGGAAGACGCAACTCGCCGACATCACCGCCAAGGTCGGCGACCGTAAGGGAACGCGGGTGTTCCTCTATGATTCCGGCGAGGACAAGCCGTTTACCGCAGGCAAGTTCGCCATCCCCAGCGCCATGATATCAGCCGCCGGCGGCGACAACATCATGGCCGACATGGACACCAGCTGGGGCAACACGGACTGGGAAACGGTGGCGTCGCGCAATCCACAATTCCTCATCCTGCTCGATTACCAGGATGGTGGCGGCTACAAGAAGCTGCTCGATTTCCTGAAGGCGCATCCGGCCATGAAGGAGACGGACGCGGTCAAGAACGAGCGCTTCGTCGCCCTTCGCTATGCCGAACTGACGCCCGGACCGGCCAACATCGAAGCGATCGACAAGATCGCCAAGGCCATGCATCCGGAAGCGTTCTAACCTTGCGGCACAGGACATTCGCACTGGCCATGCTGGTGGGAGCGGCGGTGATCACCGCTCTCGCTCTGCTGTCGATCGCCTATGGCTCGACGCTGATCCCGTTGACCGATGTCGTTGCCGCGCTTGGCCGTGCAATTGGGCTGGAAGGGCACGACGTGTCCGGGCCGGTTGGCAAGATCGTCGTCGACCTGCGGCTGCCGCGCACGATCCTGGCCATCTGCGTCGGCGCCGGGCTGGGCGTCGTCGGTGCGCTGCTGCAGACGGTGACCCGCAACGACCTTGCCGACCCGTTCCTGTTCGGCCTGTCGTCGGGAGCCGCCGCGGGTGCCGTTTCCGTCATCACCGTCTTCGGCGACAGTTTCGGCATCTGGACGTTGCCGGTCGCGGCCTTCACCGGCGGCATACTGGCTGCCGGTGTCGTCCTGCTGCTGGTCGCGCGGGTGAGGGGGCAAGGCCCGGAGCGGCTGATCCTTGCCGGCCTTGCCGTGTCGTTCATGTTCACCGCCTTGACCAACTATCTGGTCTTTGCCGGCGACCAGCGCGCCGCCCACTCCGTGCTGTTCTGGACGATGGGCGGCCTTGGCCTGGCGCGCTGGGACAATATCTGGTTGGGCGCGCTGGGGGCGGGCACCATCCTGGCTTACGCGCTATGGAACCACCGCCGGCTCGATGCTTTCCTGGCCGGCGAAAACGCCGCCGAAAGCCTTGGTGTGCCGGTGGCGCGGATGCGCAGGATGACGTTTATCGTCGCCGCCTTCTCGACGGCGATCCTTGTCTCTGTCGCCGGCGTCATCGGCTTCGTCGGACTGATGATCCCGCATCTGTCGCGGCCGCTGGCGGGTCCCTTGCATCTGCGCCTGGTTGCCAGTTGTGCCGTCTTCGGCGCGGTGCTTCTGCTGGCAAGCGATCTTCTGGCCCGAACGCTGCTGCCGCCGCAGGAACTGCCGATCGGCATCATCACCAGCTCGGTTGGCGCGTTCTTCGTCGTCACCATGCTCATCCGCAACCGGCTGTGATCGCGGTGGGCAACACTTCGCTAGTTCGGAGCTCTCAGACCGTCCAGAAATAGCGCACGATGTGAAAGAAGACCGGGGCAGCGAAGACCAGGCTGTCGGTGCGGTCCATCATGCCGCCATGGCCTTCGATCAGATGGCCCCAGTCCTTGACACCCTGGTCGCGCTTGATGGCCGAGGCGACCAGCCCGCCGAGAAATCCCATCGAGCAGGCGACGAAGGCCACGGCCGCTGCCTGCAGCGGTGAAAAGGGTGTCACGAACGACAACAGCGCGCCGAGCAGGCTCGCCGACACCAGTCCGCCGATCAGGCCTTCCCAGGTTTTCGACGGCGAGACGTTCGGCGAAAACCGGTGTTTTCCAAACAGCTTGCCGAAGATGTATTGCAGGACGTCGCTGCCTTGCACGACGATAATCAGGAAGGCGATCAGCAACAGGGTGCGGCCTTCGAAGCCTGGCACATTGAGGGTCAGCAGCGCCGGAACATGGCTGACGCAATAGACCGAGATCATCACCGCCCATTGCTGCGCGGCGATCCGCTCGAGGAAGCGTTCGGTGTCGCCATGCAGCGCCGTGATGGCCGGCATCAGCAGGAAGCAGTAGACCGGAATGAAGATGACGAAGAGCCCGTACCAGGCGGTCCACACCAACCAGTATTGAAACGGTATGATGATGCCGAACATGCCAAGCAGCACCCAATGGTCGCTGCGGCGCGTATGCGTCAGCGTCACGAATTCGCGCAGCGCGGCGAAGGAGATCAGCGCGAACAGGATGGTCATGCCGTAGCGGCCGAAGAAGAAGGCGACCGTCATCAGCGCCACCATCACCCACCAGGCGTTGATGCGCTGGGTGAGATTGACCAGCGTCGAGCTCAGCGGCTTCGGCGCCCGCGCCGAAAGGATGGTGGCGACAATGCTGGCGGTGGTCAAAACCGCCAGCAGGCCGATGATCAGAATGGAAATCTCGTGGCGCATCAATCGTCTCGCTCGGGACGCGGGTTGAGCGCCAGAAGCGTGGCGTGGGCGCGCTCGAGAAAGGCGCGGCGTTCTTCGCCCGGGCCAACCGCGACCGGCGCGCCGAAAACCACACGGCACAGCAGCGGGACCGGCAGGAACTGGCCCTTGGGCAGCACCCGCGACATGTTCTCGATCCAGCACGGGATCAGCTCGACCTGTGGCCGCGCCATCGACAGATTGTAGAGCCCGGAGCGGAACGCCAGCAGCGGCTCCTCGGTCATGTTGCGGGTGCCTTCGGGAAACAGGATCAGCGAGTGGCCCTGGTCGAGAACCGACAGCATTATCTCGATCGGGTTCTCCTCAGGCTTCGTCCATTGCCGGTTGATAAGCACGGACGACAGCATGTCCTGCGCGATAAAGCGGCGCAGCCGCGACTTTCCCCAATATTCGCCGGCGGCAACGGCGTGGGTGATCGCACGCTCCTTTTCGCTGAGGCAGGCCGACAGCAGGATGAAGTCGCCATGGCTGGTGTGATTGGCGAAATAGATGCGCTGGCGGTCGGACGGCAGGCTGCCGTTCCAGATTGGACGCACCCCGGTCACCGTCCAGGCCAGCGCCGAAAGGCCGACGGAGGTTATCGTCTGCAGCAAGGTGAAGGTTTTGAGCGAAAGCTTGTTCATCGCGGCGCCCAAAACCCTGCCGCAAGAAGTGCTGCGGCAAACAGGGCCAGGGCGGCGCGCTGCTTGAACAGCAAGCGGCTTGTGCCGGCCATGCGGTCTTCGAGCAGGCGTGTCGTGGACGGGGCGGGCTTCAGGCGCATCCGTGCCAGCATGTCATCCACCGCCGCACCACCGGATGCCTCGTCGTCGTAGCTGGCCATCAACCGGAACAACAGTGCGTCGAACGCCAGAAGCGCCGACAGCGCCAGCACGGCGACAGCGCTCGCGGCGGTGATCGACAGGGAGACGGCCGCGGGCAAGCTCTCGAAGGCGCCGCGCGCCGAAGCAGCCAGGGGGCCAAGGATGTTTGCGACCACCACGAGTGCAGCAGGCCATGCGGCCTGCTGCATCAGCATGCGGGCGAAGCGATCGGTGCGGTCCTGGTAGGCATCTCCGGTCATGACGCCGCCCGCTCCATGGCAAGATGAACCGGACGGCCAGCGGCCATGAGCATCTCACGGGCAAGCGTCGGCGTCCTGGCCCTGCCGGTCGCCACCAGCCATTCGGCGACGACGCCGGCGCTGCGCTGGAAGCCGAGTGCGCAGCACACCAGCACGGTGCCGTCGCGGCGCGCACTCTCCAGCGCGCCGGCTGCCTGCTGCCGTATCGCCGCCGGCGGCGACATAAGGTCGATCATCGGAAAGCTGATCCAGCGGCAATCGGCTCGCGTCGGCTTTTCAAGTTCGGCGGCGAGGTCGATGATCGTGCCGAAGCTGTTGGCCTCGCGTGCCGTGGGAAAGCGCCCGAGAAAGACGCCGTCGGCAATTGTCACCTGAGGAGCAAGATTGCGCGTCCACGCCCATATGTTTGTCCTGGCGCCAAGGCGGTAAGGCAAGAGCAGGATGCGGCTTGCCAGCGTGATGCTGCCATCACCGGATTTCTGGAACACCTTTGAGCCTGCCCCGGCATAGGCGAAGGCGACGATCGCCAGCGCCAGCGCCGGCCAAAGCAGAAAGAGCGCGACGGCTGAAAAGAAGGCGCCGAGCGCGGTACCCGCCAGCGCAAGGGCAGCGCCCAGCGCATAGAGCTGCGCCAGCCGCCGCGCCTTCGCATCGCTGGCCAGCCGGAAGCCTGAAAACGGCAACGCGCCGCTGCGCGGAAACAGCCACACCGCAAAAAGGCCGAGCAGCGCGCCGGTCGGGATGTCGATGAAGTGATGCTGCCAGGTGGTCAGCACCGAGGCACCGATCAGCAAGCACCAGCCATGCCAGAGCGGCAGGAGGGACCCGCCGAGCCGGTGGCGCCAATGATCCCAGATGATCACCAAAAGGGCGATGTGTAGCGAGGGGGCCTGGTTGAACGGCTTGTCGAAACCGCCGAGCATGGCAAACAGGAAGCCCGGCAGGCCGGTCGTTGCGGGCCGCACAAACGTCGCGGTCAGCGGGAACAGGATGAAGCAGACAACGGCGACGATCTGCGCGGTAAGATACCGTCCGGCCAGACGGTCGACCCCTTGCCTCGTGTCGTTGAGCAGCAGCGACAGGCCGTAGAACAGGTTGATCGACCAGTAAGGCACGATGGTCCAGGCGATGAACGGGATGCTGTGTTCCCAGGAGAACACGATGCTGCCGACGTCGTCGCGCCGCGACGCCAGCCAGTTGGCGAAGCCGTAGCTGAGGTAGAAGATTGGCGCCAGGAAGGCCAGCCAGAGGGCTGCCCTGACGACCACCCGTCCATAAGGCTCAGTGCGCGCGGCCGATGCAAGCGATGAGACCATGCTGTTCAGCGGCGCCGCGCGACCGAGACGGTGAAGATGCCCCATTGGTCGATGCGCTGGTCAAGCTTCTCGAAACCGGCGGCTTCGACGAGCTGGTCCATCTCGCCTTGCGTACGCCGGCGCATCACCCAGGCTTCGCCGCCGCGATGCGAGGTCAGGCTGCGGGCGATCATTTCGAGCTGCGGATGCCATGGCTGGTTGGTGTAGAGCAGGAGGCTGCCCGGCTGCATGGCGCTGGCCAATCCACCGAGCGAGCGGGCGATCATCGCGTTGTCGGAGAACAGTTCGTAGAGGCCGGAAACGATGGCGAGGTCGGGCGCCGGATCGGCATTGGCGAGCATGTCGGCGTCGAAGGCGTCCGCACGATGGAAGGAGACGCTGGCTGGCAATTGACGCTCGGCGATCAGCTTGCGGCCAAGCTGGACGTTGAGGTCGGAATAATCCTGCAGGCGCACGCTCGCCGGCTGGTCGGGGCTCTTCACGATGGCATCGAGAACATAGCGGCCGTGGCCGGCGGCGATGTCGAGAATGTGCGCCGGCCGGCCGGCTGCCTTCAGTGTCGTCAGGCAAGAGCCGATCAGCTCTTCGAGATGCAGCTTGCGCTGGCGGATGCCGCGCCAGCCGATGGCTTGCAGGAAGACACGGTCGACGACGCGGCCAAGGGGTGTAAGACCCCGCGCGTCGTTCTCATAGACATAATTCAGCGTCGAGCCGGAATCGAAGCCGGTGGTGACGCCGACCTTCATACCCTGGGAGACCCAGGCGCCCATGCGAATGAAGGCGCGGCTGAATGCCCAATAGAGGCCTTTGGGCGACATGAGAGCGAGCGGCGAGGCAAGCCTGTCGGCCTCGTCGCGCGTGTAGCCGGCGATGTCCGCCTGCTTCAGGTCGACCGGCGCATCTGGTGCAGCGAACTGCCTGGCCAGGAATGGCCGGATCAGGTCGAGGGCCTGCGCCCGGTCGCGCTCGCCCAGCGTGTCGTGGAAGAAACCTTGCAGCACATGGCGTTCCTTGGCGCGGCTGCCGAGATTGACGAAGAATTCGTGCTGCGGGCCGTGGCGCACCACCCAGTCGCTGCCCGAGAGCAGAAGCTGCGTTGGCACGGTGATGGCGCGGGCGTCAGCGACGATCCGCGCGGCATGCTGGTAGAGCTCGACCAGGATGTTGGAGGCGATCGGCCGCGTGATCAGCGGATCGCTCTCGAAGGAGGCGATGCGCACGGGATCATGGGTCAGGAACTTCGCCTTGACGTAGGAATTGACGAAGAAGCGGCCCTTGATCTTCTGCCAGAACGCGATGCCTTCCTTGGCGAAGGGCACGTAGAGTTTTACCGAGAAGGCCGGGGAGGCCAGCACCATGGCACGCAGCCTCGGCGCATAGTCGTGCACCCAGGCGGCGGCGAGCACGGCGCCGAAGGATTGAGCGATCAGGGCGATATCCTGCGTGGCGAAGCCGTCCCTGGCGGCGATCTCGCGCATGAAGCAGTCGATGTCGCGCACCAGGGCCGAGAAGGATGGGGCATAGCCGCGCTCGCCGGACGAACGGCCATTGCCGCGGGCATCCCAAGCATAGAAGGCGTGGTCGAGCATCTGCAATTCATCGACGAGATGGGCCATGCGGCCGCCATGCTCATGGCCGCGATGGAAGAGCACCACCGCGCCCTTGGCATCGGCGGACGCTGCAGGCCAGAAGCGATAGAAGATCTCCGTCCCGTCATGGCTGCGGAAGACCCGCTCCTGCGCTTGCCGCTCAAGGCGTTCCGTGGCCGCGGCGGCGATCGGTTCGTGCATCATGGTCTTTCCCTCTGGCGGCATGGCGAGCCTCGATGCTCAGCTGGCGCTGCCAATAAGACCGGCGCGTATCCGGTTTATGGCGGTCAGCAGCGAAAGCGTTGCCATGGCCGGAAACACAATTGGCGCGATGGATGCCGGCCAGAGCCCGGTCGCGCACAGCACGGCGACCACGCCGAGCGCCAGCGCCCTGTCGCTCTTGCCGAACGGCCCAGCGTAATTTCGCCCGACCTTGGCAGCGATGCCCAGCACTCCGGCGAACTCGGTCAGCACGGCCGATATCGCGAAGGCCACGACGCCCCATGGGGCAAACTGCGGAAAGACGGCAAAAGGGAGAATCAGCGCGAGATCCGAAACGACGTCGCACAACTCGTTCAGATACATGCCGAGCGTCGAGGCCTGCCCGTGTTCCCGCGCCAGCATGCCATCCACGGCGTTCAGCGCCATGCGCACGAACATTACCGCGGGGATCAGCAGCAGCAGCCAGCGCCATTCATGCAGGATCGCGATCACCGTCCCGGCCGCGACCGACATCAGCGCCGCCAGGATGGTTATGCTGTTTGCGGTCACCCCGATTGCCGCCAGCCGATTGACCAGCGGCCGCAGTCGTCCTTGGAAAGCCGGCTTGAGAGCGTAAAGCGTCGGCATTTTCATGATCCCCCGATCCTGACCAGCGGCTGTACATCAATATCTCAGACGCGACCAGCGTCTCCAAAGGGGGCGGGCGCGATCCGACCGACTGGCCACCCGGCGGTCGCAAATTGCTAACCATGATTTGCCCGGCATGGCTGTCATCCACATTTGCCGGCTTCTGGCGAAATACGGCATCTTGAATAGTAAGCACGCTTATTATATATCCCGCTCATGGTTTCCGATGGCATCGACAGATTGGGCTTCTTGATCCACGACGTGCAGCGCCTGATGCGCAAGCGTTTCGAGGCGAGGGCCAGTGGTTTGGGACTTTCTTCGGCGCAATGGCGGCTTCTGGTTCGCGTTGCCAAGGAAGACGGTGTCGCGCAGGCGCGGCTGGCCGAACTTCTCGAAATCGAGCCGATCAGCGTTTCGCGCCTGGTCGATCGCATGGAGGAGGGCGGCTGGATAGAGCGTCGTCCCGACGCCAACGATCGCCGCGTCCGCATGATCTTCCTGACGCCCAAGGCGAGCGATGCCTACGCGGTGATCAAAAGCCTTGCCGGGGAAGTCTACGAGGAATCGCTTGTCGGCGTGAAGCCGGAGGCCCGTCGCGTCCTCATCGAGGGGCTTGAGGCGATGGTTCGCAACCTGACCGACGACGAGATGCCGTCCATTGAAAAAGTAAAGAACACAGAGGGCGCAGCAGCATGAACGCGGTAGCCAAGATAGACGAGAAAGTGACCGAACTGGAGATGGAAGCGCCGGTCAAACCGGCTGCGGCCCCAACCCCAGCCCCAGCGGCGGTTGCTCCTCCGATGCAGCCAGCCCCGGTGCCTGTGAAGAAAAAGCGTCGGCTGGGCCGTCTTCTGCTGATGATCGCGCTGCCCGCGGCACTGGCCGTCGGCGGCGGTTACGTCTGGGTCACCGGCGGCCGCTACCAGGAGACGGAAAACGCCAATCTGCAGCAGGCCAAGGTGTCGATTGCTTCCGACACGGCCGGCCGTATCGTCCAGGTTGACATCGCCGACAACCAGCTGGTCAAGCAGGGTGATGTGCTGTTTTCCATCGACCCCGAGCCCTACCGGATCGCTTTGGCGCAGGCCGATGCGGCGGTTGCGGGCGCGCGCCTCAATGTTGAGCAGTTGCGCGCGGCATATGGCCAGTCGATGGCTCAGCAGAAGTCCGATGCCAGTCAGGTCGCCTTCGCGCAGTCGCAGTTCGACCGCGCCGCCGACCTTGCCCAGAAGGGCATCAACGCCAAGTCGTCGCTGGACGAAGCCAAGAACGATCTCGACAAGGCCAAGCAGCAGCTCGCCGTTGCCGAGCAAGGCATCATCAGCGCCAAGGCAGCCCTTGGCGGCAATCCCGACATCGAGACCGATAAGCACCCGACCGTGATGGCCGCGCTCGCCGCACGCGACAAGGCGGCCTACGACCTGGCGCAGACCACGGTCAAGGCGCCGGCTGACGGCGTCGTCAGCCAGGCCTCGTCGTTCAAGGTCGGTCAGTATGTCGGTTCCGGCACGCCGCTGTTCTCGCTGGTCGAGACCGGCGACACCTGGATCGCCGCCAATTTCAAGGAAACGCAGCTCACCCACATGAAGCCCGGGCAGAAGGCCGATATCGTGGTCGACACCTATCCGGGGCGCACCTTCGAGGCGACGGTCAAGGCGATCGGCGCCGGTACGGGAGCGGAGTTCTCGCTGCTGCCGGCCCAGAATGCCACCGGCAACTGGGTCAAGGTCACGCAGCGCATCCCGGTGCGTCTCGAACTGACCGATGAAGACGCCAAGATGGCATTGCGCACCGGCATGAGCGCCACCGTTACCGTCGACACCGGCGTGGCGCGTGGCCTGCCGTCGATCTTCGGTCACGCCACGGCCGGCGAGGCCGCGCAGTAAAAATCAACAGAATCCCGCCAGGACCAGGCGGGTGGAGGTGAATAGCAGGATTGGTCTGATGGGAGGAGCTTGAAGGATCAGAACTTGAGCCAGGCGCGCATCGCGGCTTCATCAAAATCTGAGATCTTCGATGCAGACCCGTCGGTCCTCATGTTTCCGGGCGGCAGGCATCCGCTCATCAGAGACTTTCAATCGATGTAACCCCCACATCGATAATCGCGTCCCACCGCGATGACGGTCTCTCAACGGAAGGCTTTGCCGCCCGGAAACCCCTCTGTACACGTTTTTGTTACCTGCTGGAAGTTCCACGCCATGAGCACGCCCGAACCTTTTAAAGAAGTGCCGCATCGCGGCCTGATCACGGTCGCGCTGATGCTGGCGACGGTCATGCAGGCACTCGACACGACGATCGCCAACGTCGCGCTGCCGACAATGACGGGCGATCTCGGCGCCTCGCCGGACAACATCAACTGGGTGCTGACCTCCTACATCGTTGCCGCCGCCATCATGACGCCGGTCACCGGCTGGCTGGCCGACCGCTTCGGCCGCAAGGAACTGTTCCTGACGGCAGTGGTCGGCTTCACCATATTCTCGATGCTGTGCGGCATTGCCTGGAGCCTGGAGTCCATAGTGTTCTTCCGGCTGATGCAGGGTGTGTTCGGCGCCGCGATCGTGCCTCTGTCGCAGACCTTCCTGCTCGACATCAACCCCAGGGAGCGCCATGGCCAGGCGATGGCCATCTGGGGCGCCGGCATCATGCTGGGGCCGATTCTGGGCCCGACGCTGGGTGGCTGGCTGACGGAGAATTTCAACTGGCGCTGGGTGTTCTTCATCAACCTGCCGGTCGGCATCGTCGCGTTTCTCGGCATGGCCGCCTACTTGCCGGCCGTCGCCCGGCGGGTGCGCGGCTTCGATTTCTTCGGCTTCGCCATGATATCGCTCGGCGTCGGCGCGCTTCAGCTGCTGCTCGACCGCGGCGGCGAGGTCGACTGGTTTTCATCGGTCGAGATCTGGATCGAGCTTGGTCTTTCCCTCACCGGCTTCTGGGTGTTCATCATTCACACGATGACGGCGGAACACCCCTTCATCGATCCCAAGATATTCCTTGACCGCAATTTCGTGACTGGGCTGGCGTTCATCTTTGTCATGGGAGTGCTCATCCTGGCCAGCATGTCGCTGCTGCCGCCAATGCTGTCGACCATCTTCGGGTATCCGACCATCACAATCGGCGTCGTCATAGGGCCACGCGGTGTCGGCACGATGATTTCGATGCTGGTCGTCGGGCGGATAATGAGCAAGATCGACGCGCGCATCCTCGTCGTCATCGGCTTCCTGCTCACCGCGCAGTCGCTCTACACCATGTCCAGCTTCACGCCGCAGATGGACAACTGGCTGATCATCAGTTCCGGCATCATCCAGGGCCTGGGCATGGGAATGGTGTTCGTGCCGCTGTCGACCGTCGCCTTCGCCACGCTTGACGTGCGCTTCCGCACCGATGCCACGGCCTTGTTCAGCCTGGTTCGAAATCTTGGCTCGTCCATCGGCGTGTCGGTCGTGACGGTTCTGATGGTGCGCAACACGCAGATCAATCACACCGAGCTTTCGGCTTTCATCAACCCGTTCAACCCAAATCTTTGGGCGGTCTCTCCGTCAGCCGCAAGCGGCGATCCAATGGCGCTTTCGCAGGTCGATCGCATGGTCAATCTGCAGGCGATGATGATCTCCTACGTCAATGACTTCAAAATACTCATGGTGATGACGCTGCTTGCCATCCCATTTGTTTTCCTGCTGCGCAAGCCAAAGCAGGCGCCTGCCGGCGGCGCACCAGCCGCGCACATGGACTAGATGTCGTCGTTCTTGAGCTTGTAAGTCTCCATGACAACGAGTCAGGAGACCATCGCCATGCAGCCTGCCTTCCCGATGTTCGATCTCGGCCAGTTCGAAAGCGCCGGCATCGAGGAGAAAAAGGTGCTCGGCGCCGAGGTCGATCGCATCTGCCGCGGCACCGGCTTTCTGGCCGTGAAGAACCACGGCATTCCGCAGTCTGTGATCGACGCCGCCTGGTCGAAAGCACGCGCTTTCTTCGACCTGCTGCCGGAGCAGAAGCAACGCTCGAAGGCGCCTTACAAGGGCTATCCTTACGGTTACCTCGGGCCAGAACTGGAGGCGCTTGCCAAATCGCGCAACGTCGAGACGCCTCCCGACCTGAAGGAGAGCTTCAATGGCGGGCCGCTTCGCGTGCCGCAAGGCATGAATGACCCGGAAGCATTGGCCTTCTGCTATGCCGATACGATCTGGCCGGAAGCACCGGACGGCTTCGTCGACGCCTGGAAGGCCTATTATTCCGCGCTTGAGGACCTGGCCGTACGCATCATGCGTGTCCTTGCCACCGCACTTGGTCTGCGCGAAGGATATTTCGACAGCTTCCTCGATGCGCCGATCAGCGCGCTGCGAGCCCTCAATTATCCCGAACAGCATGTCGCGCCGAAGCCGGGACAGATCCGAGCCGGGGCTCATACCGACTATGGCAGCCTGACCATCCTGTTGCCGCAGGCCGGGTCGCGCGGCCTTGAGATCATCACCCCGGACGGCGCGTGGACCGAAGTGCCGCCGACACCGGGAGCTTTCGTCATCAACATCGGCGACCTGATGGCGCGCTGGACCAACGATCGCTGGGTTTCCACCGTCCATCGCGTGGTCAATCCATCGGTGGAAGAGGGCGGCCAAGGCAGCGGCAAGGACCGGCGCCAGTCCATGGCTTTCTTCCACCAGCCGACTGGCACGCCGAGATCAGGGTCCTGGACGTTTGTCTTGCGTAGGGAGAAACGCCGAAATGCGAGCCGGTTCTGTCCGGCCCCTACCTCATGGCAAAATTCAAGGCGACGACCAGGTAGGCGGCGATCGGGCGCAGCATCGGGACGCCTCTCATTTCCCGAGCACGAGGCTCCAGTAACGGAGGTTGCTGTCGCTGCCATCGCGCACATAGGCAAGGCCGAAGCGGGTGAAGCGCGGGTCGAGCATGTTGCGGCGATGGCCGGGCGAATGCACCCAGATGTCGAACAGCTTCTCAAGGTCGAAACGGCCCTCGGCGATGTTCTCGGCGGCCGCACCCGCAATGCCATTGCCCTTGACGCGCGAGGCGAAATCCTTGCCCCAGCCGGTGGTGTGGCTCATGCGGCGGCGCTGCGCCATGTAGCCGGCCTGCTGCAGGGCGGCCCGCTCGAGCTGCCGGTCGGGTGTCAGCGGCGCGAGTCCCGCCGAGGCGCGGATACTGGCCAGCGTGCTGGTGGCGGATGAGGAGGCCCCGGCGCCTTCACCGGTTGGCTGCGAAACGGTGCTGCAGGCGGCGAGACCGGCCAGGGCTGCGAGGCCTAAGCCCTTCAGCAGCATGCGCCTGTTCAGCTTCGGGATCGGGTGGTTTTCGATTTTCGCAATGGTCATGCCCATCTGAGATAGTGGCGATCATGGCTTTTGCCGGGCAGAGGGACGAAAATTCCGGTCTAACCGACGGTTCTAATGCATGTCGCCCAAAAGTGATCTCGGTTTTGAGAGAACGACATGCATGAAAACATAGACCTAAAGCGGAATCCATTAAGACGCGACACGCTTTAGGCGGCGGTGTCGAGATTTACGTCCGAAGTCGGGGAGCGGCCGGTCCGATCGTCATAGGTATCCATCCACCAGGCGCCGAGCGCATCGATCAGCGGTACAAGCCTGCTACCTGGCGGCGTGAGGTCGTAGTCAACGCGCAGCGGATAGCCTGGGCGCGCCGTTCGCCGCACGATACCGGCGTCCTCCAACTTGCGCAGTTCCAGCGCCAGAATGCGGTGCGACACGGTCGGGTTGTCACGCCTCAGGTCGCTGAACCGCTTGGTTCCGTCCTTCAGATAATAGAGCAGCAGTGTGGGCCAGCGACCGCTGAGCACGCGCATGGTCTCTTCGATAGGGCAGCGTGAGACGACGTCTTTCATAGGCGGGTCCTGGTTACAGAATTGTGCGTAATTTACATGGGGCGACCAGCGTTTAGGGTCAAGTTTCGCTGCGCGGCGTGATCCCTTCAATCATGGAAGAAAACAAATGGAACCTATCCTCCTTTACGGCTTTCCGGCGGGAAGCTCGATGGGGCTCGTCGCCGCCTTTGAACGCGTCGGACAACCCTATCGCCTGTGCCGCGTCGATATGCTCACCGAGATGAAGAACGACGCCTATGCCAGCATCAACGGCCGTCAGGAAACGCCGGTTTTGATCACCGACGAAGGCACGGTGCTCACCGAGACCATGGCCATCGCCGCGTGGCTCGAGGCCCGCGATACGCAACGTCGCATCAGCTTCGATCCGCGCACGCCGCAGGCCGACCGCATGCACCAGTTGATGGCCTTCGTGAACACCGGTTTCACAGCCGCTTTCAGCCCGCTCTGGGTGGCATTGGAAATGGCGGCGGATGAACCGGCGCTGAAGGCGACCTTGCGCGACTTCGGCCGCAAGGCCGTTGCCGAACGCCATGATCGGCTCGAGGCCATGATCGCCGATACGGACTTTCTGGTCGGCGATCGGCTGACGCTGGCGGATACCACGCTGATTGGTGTGGCCCGCTGGGCGGAGTTCCATCAGGCGATCGAGGGCGCTGCCTATCCCAAACTGGCCGGATTGCGCCGCCGCATCGAGGCGGATGCCGCTGTCCGATACGCCATGGCTGTCGAGGACGGCGAAAGGCCTGCCGGGTCGGGCGCCTGCCTCGGCCATGCCCCGCTGGCCGAGGTGATCGATCGCTTCGCGGCCTGACGCAACCGTAGCGATGCTCATTTTCAACTGGATGTGCCTTTGTGAAAGGCACTATCTGCCGGAGTGCGGTTGCCGCACTCCGGCGTTGTTGAACGCGACCGCCATTCTTCTCAACGCTACCGCCGGCGCCTCCGGACGTCAGGTCAAACGTTGGGAGCCGTCTCTCATTTCACGAGAGTGATCATCCGGTCAGCATACATTGCGCGATTTCCAAGCGCAGCCGCGCAGTCCGACGTGACGGACGAGTTTCCGGTCATCTGTATCGTATTTCCGACAAGCCTGAGACAGTCGCCCTGGGCGCTCATATCAGAGTTGCCGGCGTAGGAAATGGGCGCGTCCGGCGCGTAGATGAAACCGCTGAGAACGGAATTTGCACCGCCATTCAACGTCAGCGCAGACGTATTGCCGTGATCCTGAAAAATGGTGATACCAGCATAAGGGCCGCTGGTGGGCGGGGAAAGGTTCACCTTCTCATTGGCATTTATATATATCTGAGCGCTTTCCATGAGGAAGATGGTCACGCCCTGGCCAGTCAGGCTACCGTTTCCCCCTGGCTTTATGGTGGTGCCGCGCATGATGTAGACGCCCGGATTAAGCGTGATGTTCCCCGACAATGTCTTGTCGCAATAGGTGCCGGGCGACAGCGTGTAGGTTTTGCCGCTCGGGACCGGCAAACACAATGTGTAAGGGGGAGGAATGACGTCGGCCAGTGGATCAAAAGACGCGTACCGATGTTCGTGCGGCGTTCCGCAGGCGAGACTGGCGCTGGGCGGCAACAGCCCGCTGGTGCCGCCGACGGTTGAGACACAGCCCGCCGAAACCAGTGCAGAGCCGCCCCTATTGACAGAGTCGGACGCGTCCGAGTTCGACGCGATCACACAACTATCCATCGAGACATTGGTCGAGCCCTGCAGGTTCACGGCGGCGGAGGCATGCGGATCGAGCGCCAGCACACAGGCTTGAGCGCCAGGTTTTATCTTGACCAAGGTCGAGCGGTATGCCGGCCAGGGGGCCGAGTCGGCGATGAAACTTGGGTGGCTTATGCTCGACGACAGCGAGACAAAGTAGGCGCTTGGGCTGCCACTGGCCGTTGCCGAGAAAGCCGAGACGCTGCCCGAATATTCCTGAGGGTCGGCCGCGCTCAAATTTACGGCAAAGAATTGCAGCCCAAGCTGCTGAACATCGCCAGCCGCCATGTCGGGAGAAAACTTCGTGCCGATGGCGAGTCCCGCCGCGTCCAGCGAGTTCTGGAGTTGCGCGGCATCATGGCTCGTGCCGAACAGATCAATGGCGCCGGCAACACCAATTATCATCGGCAGCATCGCTATGGAGGTCGTCATGGCAAGGTTGCCCCGCTCCGAAGACCAGAAGCCTTTCAATGAGAACATCGACCCTCGCCAAAAACTGCAAAGCTCAGGTGATACGCCAGGGGTCTCTACGAGCAATTTCAGTAAACGCTAAAATGCATAATGCTAAAATGCGGCACAACGGTTGGCCAAAAAGGAAGCATGCCCAAGGCGCGGCCAGATGAGAGGCGACGGGCAGGGGGCGAGCCCAACGGCGAGTTAGTCCAAGCCATTGACGCGGCGACAATCGGCGCCAAATCTGTTATCGTGACTGTCATTCTTGAAGTGGCAGCTGTGGGCGGCCATCCTGGCGGTGACCGGCCCGACACACGGGAGGAAGGTTATGGCCGGCTTTCATGTCATGGCGGACGCACGCGGTATGCACGTGCAGCCAACGGTGCGCCACATCACCACGTCGGACCTTTGGGATGCGCTACGCCTCGGCGCCGAGGATTTCTGGGCAAAACCCTCGCACTACGTGTTCCTGTGCCTGATCTATCCCATCGTTGGCCTGATCCTGACGTGGTGGACGTCTGGCGCCAATGCCATCCAGCTCATCTATCCCCTGATGTCGGGTTTCGCGCTGGTCGGGCCGTTTGCCGCGATCGGCCTTTACGAGATCAGCCGCCGGCGTGAACTCGGCATGAACACTTCCTGGCGGCATGCCCTCGATGTGCGCCGCTCGCCGGCGGTTCCGTCGATCGTGGTGATCGGCATCATGCTGGTCGCGCTGTTCCTGTTGTGGCTCTACACCGCGCAGTCGATCTACACCGGATTGTTCGGCGATCAGCCTCCGGCATCGATCGGCAGCTTCGTCCGTGAGGTACTGACGACCGGCAAAGGCTGGATTCTGATCCTTGCTGGCAACGCCGCGGGCTTTGTCTTCGCCGTTGTCGTGCTGGCCACCACGGTGATTGCCTTCCCGCTGCTGCTCGACCGGGACGTCGGCGCCGTTTCGGCCATCGAGACCTCGGCACGGGCGGTGATGACCAACCCGCTGCAGATGGCACTGTGGGGGCTGATGGTCGCCGTGCTGCTGGTGATCGGCTCGATCCCGCTGTTTGCCGGGCTAGCGGTCGTCATGCCCGTCCTCGGCCATGCCACCTGGCATCTCTACCGCAGGGTGGTCGAGCCGGAGCGGGCGCAGCAGATAAGGCGGCCGATGTAGATATGCATGATCCCGAAAAGTGGAAACCGGTTTTCGGAAAAGATCATGCACTAACAGTAAGCTCTCAGCGTTGCGCGTCGGTCGCCATCTTCAGCGCGAGTGCCGCCAGCACGGTGCCCATCATCCAGCGCTGGATGATCAGCCATAGCGGCCGCCCGGCGAGGAAGGTGGCGATGGAGCCGGCCGTCACCGCGATGATGGCGTTGACGCTGAGGCTGATCGTGATCTGCGTGGCGCCCAGCACCAGAAGCTGCGACAGGACATGGCCTTTGCCCAGGCTGATGAATTGCGGCAGCAGCGAGAGATAGAGCACGGCCACCTTCGGATTCAGCAGATTGGTCATCAGGCCCATCGCGAACAGCTTGCGCGGCCGATCCCTTGGCAGTTCACGCACCTGGAATGGCGAACGCCCGCCCGGCTTCACCGCCTGCCAGGCCAGCCACAGGAGATAGAGCACACCGGCAAAGCGCAGCGTATCGTAGGCGTAGGGCACGGCGAGCAGCAGCGCGGTGATGCCGAAGGCCGCCGCCAGCACATAGAAGAGAAAGCCGAGTGCCACTCCGCCAAGCGAGATCAGCCCGGCCTTCGGCCCTTGCGACAGGGAACGCGAGATCAGATAGATCATGTTGGGGCCAGGCGTCAGCACCATGCCGAGGCAGACCAGCGCGAAGGCGAGATGATCGGCGGTTTCGGGCATCGGTTCGTTCCCCAGCGCGCCGCGAATGGATGCACGATCCCGCGAGCGGTCTACATGTGCCTGTGCCGGCAGGCGCGCGCAAGGGCATGGCGGCGCCAGCCGTTGCGCCAGAGGGCTGCCAATGCCTTCGGGTCAACCGACGACGCGCAGGTTCGACAATTCGTTGCCGATTTCCTTGAAGTCGTTCGACAAGGTGGCACCGGTGGCGTTCCAGAACAGCTTCGCCGGCTTGCTCGCGTCCGTGCGATCCTTGCGGAAGCGCGAGTTCGACGAGCAGGCTTTCAGTGCATCGATCGCCTGCTTGTCTGACGTATTGGTTGTGGACAGGTCGAGCGCCACCGTCATCACCATGATGTTGGCTGCCTTGGCGTTGTTGCAAAGCGTCGCCATCTGCTGGTTGAGCGCGTTGGTATAATTGCCGTTCGAATAGTCGAACTGGCCGATGGCGCTCGACGTGCCCAAGAACAGGCGGCCGACCGAAGTGCCGTTGTAGCCGGGGTTAAGATAGCCGTAAGACGCATAATTCGACTTCGCGCTGGCGGGGTCGGAATAGCCGAGCGACGAAGGTGTGTAGTAGGTGTTGGCGCCATCGGTCAGCACGATCACGACCTTGTCGTTGCCTCTTTCTGTTTCCGGGCGACCTTGCGTGAACGGCTCGCCGCTCGAAACCACACGCCAGCCCCAGGCCATGCCCTCGGGAACGTTGGTGCCGCCATTCGGCTGCATCAGGTCGATCGCGGCCTTGATCGCGGTGAGCCCATCGGTGACGCTGACATCGATCAGCGGCGTGATCGGGTTGGTGGTGCAGCTGTAGTTCGGACCATTGCCGGCGGGCAGCGCCGGGGCGCTTATCGGCCGCGGTTGGAAATATTTACTCATGTTGCGCAGCCGCGATTGGCCGGTGCTGCTCGTCGGGTCGTCGTTCCACCAACTGTTGACGGCGCCATAGGTCGTCGGCGCGGCCTCGTCGGGGTCCTGGGTGAGCTTCCAATGATTGCCGGGTTCGTCGGGGGCGAACATCGGCACGAACATCGTTGCCGGATCGCCAACCCCTATGCCGGTGTTCGCCGAGCCGCCGGACGGCGCGGCGTCGTTGACATTGTAGGGATAGGGCCGGGCCTCGACGCAGCCCTGCCAACTGGCGAATGGGCCATAGGAATCGATGTAGTCATATTCGTCGTGGTTTCGTTTGCAGGTGTTGTTCGAGTTGTATTCGTCGCAAACCACACGCTTGCTGTTGGTGACACGTTCATGGTTGGTGACGACCTTCATATCGCGGTAGAGCGAGAACCGGGTCAGCATCTGGCCTTCGTCGGCACCCCATCCGGAGCCGCGCTTGTACCAGATGCCGTTGGCTTTCTGGGCGTATTTGTCGGCCGCGTTCAGCGTCGACCAGTCGAAATTCTCGTTCGATACCGGCGACAGGCCTTCGGTGTCCATCCAGGACGCATTGCCGTTTCCGGGGCCGACGTTGACCGAAGCGGCAAACGGTACGAGGCCGAACTGCACCGGCTTGTCGATCTGCTTGATCATGGCCGCTTGCTGGGCCAGCGTGTCGACCAGCTGTTTGGCCGCGGTCTTGAGAAGGTCGATGCGCGTTTGCCCCGAGCCCGTTCCGGTCTTGGTCATCGATCCGGAATTGTCGAGCACCAGGGCGACTTCCAGAGTGTTCTTCAGCCGCACTTCCGAGGTGACGTCGAAGCTGATCTTCTGGTTCGCGTCGGTTGCGGACTTGCCAATGAGCTGGCCGAAGGCAGGATAGAAATAGGGCTTGTAGTCCAGCCGCGCGCTCATCTTGAGCAAGCCGCCGCCGGTGGTGTTGCTTGGCAAGGTGACGCTGAGCGTCGTGTTGGCGGGATCGAGCTTGTTGAGGTTGGCATTGAAGAAGTCGAGCGCGTAGGCTCTCAGCTGGTCGTCGGTCGCACCTTCCGTCAGCCGGCGCGCCGTGGCGAAGTTGGCGGCATCGAGCGCATTCGACACCGTTTGTTTTTGACGGCTCATCTCGGTGAAATCGACCGCCATCGCCAGACCGCCCATCAGCGGAACCATCGCAACGACCGTCATAAGAGCATAGTTGCCGCGTTTGTCGCGGCAGAACTGACGCCAAAGTTCATGCATGTCTTGCAGCGGCCCCCGCCGGCGGATTCTCGATCGACGCCAGCTTTCCACAAAACGCTGAAGGCCACGTTTGGGAAATCGCTCGATTGCCGGGTCGGTACTTCACCAACCGATAACCAATGGGCGCCCTCGCTGACGCTGCGCAAATGCCCGGCGAAAGCTGGTGACAGGCCGGAGCGGTTCGGTTAATCCGAACCGGCTGCGGCGAACGGTCGGCCGTGATACTCGCAACGATCATGACTGAAGGAAACGGCATGGCGGATTCGCCTGAAATCATCGGCTCGCTGGAAGACGTGTCGAATGCCTATTCGGCAATCCTGTGCGATGTCTGGGGCGTGGTCCACAATGGCGAGAGGCATTTCCCTGTGGCGGCCGCGGCCCTGGCAAGGGCTCGAGAGGCGGAAATCCCCGTCGTCCTGATCACCAATTCGCCGCGCCGAAGTGCCGATGTCGTGGCGCAGATGAATGCGATCGGTGTTCCACCAATAGCCTACGACCGGGTGGTTACGTCGGGTGATGTGACCCGGGATCTGATCGCCGAAGGTCCGCGCAAGATTTTCCATATCGGCGCTGAGCGCGATTTCACGCTCTATGACGGTCTCGACGTCGAGATTGTCGAGGAATTCGAGGCGTCCGGCGTCGTCTGCACCGGTCTGTTCGATGACGAGGTCGAGAAGCCCGAGGATTACACCGAGCTTCTGCGGCGGCTGCGCGCCAGGAACCTGCCCTTCATCTGCGCAAATCCCGACATCGTCGTCGAGCGCGGCGAGCGCATCATCTGGTGTGCCGGCGCGTTGGCACGCGATTATGCCCAGCTTGGTGGCCGCACATTGATCGCCGGAAAACCTTACATGCCGATCTACAACCTCGCGATGAAGGAGATTGCCGAGATTCTTGGCCGGCCGGTCGAGCGCGGCCAGGTGCTGGCCATCGGCGACGGCATGATGACCGATGTGAAGGGCGCCGCCGACAATGGCTTCGATGTTCTCTATGTCTCCGGCGGTATCCATGCCCGCGACTATGGCGATGCACTGCAACCGGATCCGGCAAGGTTGGCGACCTTCCTGGAAAAGCATGGTTATCGTCCGGTGGCCGTCATTCCCAGACTGCGGTAGGTGACGATGGCAGCCTTCCAGCGCATTCTGGCAACCACGCCGCTGCCCGCAGACCTGCGCGGCGGCGTGGTGGCGATCGGCAATTTCGATGGTGTCCATCGCGGCCATCAGGCGGTTCTAGAGCGGGCCTCGGCCGAGGCCGGACGGCTTGGAGTCCCGGCTCTGGTGCTGACATTCGAACCGCATCCGCGCAAGATCTTCCGGCCTGATATCCCGTTGTTCGTGCTGACGCCGCCGCCGATGAAGGCGCGGCTCCTGTCGCTGCTGGGCTTTGCCGCGCTCGTCGAGCAGCCGTTCACGCGCGACTTCGCCTCGCTGTCGGCGGAAGCATTCGTGACGGATGTGCTGGAAAGGAATCTTGGCATTACCCACGCCGTGACCGGGTTCGATTTCCATTTCGGCAAGGATCGTCAAGGCGGCCCGGCCTACCTGATGGCGGCCGGCGAGCGTCACGGCTTCGGCGTCACGCTCGTCGACGCCTTCCGTGACGAGGGCGCCGAGGTGGTGTCGTCGAGCCGCATTCGCGGGTTGCTGAGCGAGGGCGAGGTGGCCGAGGCCGCCGGACTGCTTGGCTATCGCTTCACCGTCGAAAGCGAGGTGGTCGGCGGACAGCAGCTCGGCCGCACGCTTGGCTTTCCAACCGCGAATATGAGGCTTTCACCCGAAGCCGCGCTCAAGGAGGGCATCTATGCCGTCCGCTTCCGCCGCGCCGACGGCAAGCTTCACGACGGTGTCGCCAGCTTCGGCCGCCGCCCGACCGTCGACGACAACGGCACGCCGCTTCTGGAAACCTTCGTCTTTGATTTCTCCGGCGACCTCTATGGTGAGATCTGCCAGGTTTCCTTCTTCGCTTTCCTGCGCCCGGAGGTGAAGTTCGAAGGGCTCGATGCGCTGGTCACGCAGATGAAGCGCGACGAAGCCGAGGCACGCGCCCTGCTTGCCGGCGTCAAGCCGCTCTCCGACCTCGATGCGGCCATGGCATTTTGAATCCAGGCGTGATCCCGGTTATTTCTTCAGTGCCAGGCCGACGGCGATGAAGGTCCAGCCCTGGAAGATCAGGTCGATCGCCAGGAAGAGACCGAGCACCCACAGGCTGTTGACCGGCCAGCCCATGGCGATGATCAGGCCGGCAAGCGTGCTGATGACACCGGCCGCGACCACCCAGCCCCAGCCGCGTTCCGGCCGGTGGCTATAGCCGACCCAGGCCCTGAGCACGCCCGACGCGACCAGTGCGATCGCCAGCAGGAACGTCAGGACCGCTGAAGCGAGCAGCGGATTGTCGAAAGCGAAGAAGCCGGCAATGGCGTAGAGCAGTCCGCTGAGCAGCCAGTAGAAGAAGCGGCTCCAGGTCTTGACGCCGAACGCATGCACGATCTCGATGATGCCGGCCATCAGCATCAGCCATCCCACGACATAGACAGAAGCCACCGTGGCGATGAACAGATTGCCGAAGGCAATGCCGCCGAAGATGAGCAGCAGCACGCCGAGCGCGACAAACCACCCCCATTTTGTCCGTGTCTGTTCGATCGCGATCTTCAAGGCGTCGCCGTGCAGGGTCATTGTCGCGGTCTCCATCAAGGGCTACGGGATACTGCCGGATGGAAGTTAATCCCGGCGCCGGCCGACGTCCAGTCGATGACCGGCAGCGGGATCGCGGCAAACCGCGAGCGGATGCCTCCGGTTAAATCAAATTTTACCAAACGGCCGTCAAAGCTGTCATCGGTAACCGTGTGTGTTGTGTTAGTGGAGTGGCCATGAGTCCGGTCGGAAGAATCTCTCTGGTGTTGGCTGCTGCGGTGCTGAGCGGCGCGGGTACCGCCAATGCGGGCGAGGGCGGTTGGCTGTCCGGCGACTGGTACCTGACCGTTGGCGCTACCGGCATGGTGGCGCCGAATTTCGAGGGCGGCAAGAAGTACCTGCTCAGCGCCTCGCCGATCATTTCGTTGGGCAAGGCCGGACCGGCGGCCCGCTTTGTCTCGCGCAACGACAACATCTCGCTGGCGCTGGTCGACGATGGCGGTGTCCGCGCTGGCCTGACCGGCAAGTTCCTGTTTTCGCGTGACGATGGCAACGCCGATGAGCTGAAGGGCCTCGATCCGGTGCGCTGGGGCGGCGAAGTCGGCGGCTTCTTCGAATTCTATCCGACCGATTGGCTGCGCGCCCGCGCCGAGCTTCGCCACGGTATTCGCGCTCACAACGGCTTTGTCGCCGACATCGCCGCCGACGCCTTCTACGATGTGACGCCAACCGTGCGGATTTCGGGCGGACCGCGTGTTTCCTTCGCCTCGGCCAACTATTTCGACGCTTACTACGGCGTCAACGCGCAGGAAGCCGTGGCCTCGGGCTTGAGCGAATATCATCCAGGTGGCGGGCTGAAGTCGACCGGCCTTGGCGGCGCCATAACCTGGAAGGTGACCGAGCCGATGACCGCCAGCCTGTTTGGCGAATATTCGCGCCTGATGGGACCGGCCGCCGATTCCAGCCTGGTCAGGGAGCGCGGCGACCGCAATCAGTTCATGATCGGCGTGTCGACCACCTATCGCTTCGATTTCACGATGTAAGTGAATCGAACGAGAGGCGCTTTATTCCTGCGTCCATCTCCGCTAAAAGCCCACCAATGACGAGCTTTTCGCGCCTTCACGCGCTGACGATACGAATTACCGGCCCGGTGTTCCGGGCGGCCTGAACGCCGCCGGAGCCGCCGGGAATCTTGCGCGCGGCCTCTCGCGCTTTTTCCAGATCATCAGGCATGTCGCCCAAAAGTGGCCCCGGTTTTGGGAAAACGACATGCTCAAAAGTATAGTTCAACGCCCGAGCTCCTTTGCCGCCGGGCAATGCACATGGCAGACCAATGACCGACACCGCTGAAACGATCGACTATTCCAAGACGCTCTATCTGCCGCAGACGGATTTTCCGATGCGCGCCGGCTTGCCGGAGAAGGAGCCGCTGCTGGTCAAGCGCTGGCAGGACATGGACCTCTACCGCAAGCTGCGCGAGGATGCTGCCGGCCGCACGAAATACGTGCTGCATGACGGCCCGCCCTACGCCAACGGCAACATCCATATCGGTCATGCGCTGAACAAGATCCTCAAGGACGTCATCACCCGCTCGTTCCAGATGCGCGGCTATGACTCGAACTATGTGCCCGGCTGGGACTGCCATGGCCTGCCGATCGAATGGAAGATCGAGGAGCAGTACCGCGCAAAGGGCAAGAACAAGGACGAGGTGCCGGTCAACGAATTCCGCAAGGAATGCCGTGAGTTCGCCGCGCATTGGATCACGGTGCAGGGCGGTGAGTTCCAGCGGCTCGGCGTCATCGGTGACTTCAAGAACCCGTATACGACGATGGCTTTCCATGCCGAGGCGCGGATCGCCGGCGAGCTGCTGAAATTCGCCATGTCGGGCCAGCTCTATCGAGGCTCCAAGCCGGTGATGTGGAGCGTGGTCGAGCGCACGGCACTGGCCGAGGCCGAGGTCGAGTACCAGGACTATGAGTCCGACACGATCTGGGCGAAGTTTCCGGTCGCCAGCCTGGTCCGTCCCATCGATGATGGTGAGACCAAACTGACGGAGGGAGCGCTCGACCTGCTGCAGGCCCATGTCGTCATCTGGACGACGACGCCCTGGACCATCCCCGGCAACCGCGCCGTCAACTATTCGCCGCGCATCAGCTATGGCCTCTACGAGGTCACCGCGGCCGAGAACGCGTTCGGCCCGCAGCCGGGCGAAAAGCTGATCTTTGCCGACGCACTGGCCGAAGACGCCTCGGCCAAGGCCAAGGTCACCTTGAATCGTCTCCGCAGCGTTTCGGCGCAAGAGCTTGGAAGCCTTACGCTTTCGCATCCGTTCAAGGGCTTTGGCGGCGGCTACGAATTTGCCGTTCCGATGCTCGCCGGCGACCATGTCACCGACGACGCCGGCACCGGCTTCGTCCACACCGCGCCCGGCCACGGCCGCGAGGACTTTGACGCCTGGATGGATGCGGCGGTGGATTTGCGTGCACGCGGCATTGACAGCGCCATCCCGTTCACCGTCGACGATGGCGGCTTCTTCACCAAGGATGCTCCGGGTTTCGGCACGGATCGCGAGGGTGGGCCGGCGCGTGTCATCGACGACAACGGCAAGAAGGGCAATGCCAACCAGGTCGTCATCGACGAGCTGATCAAACGCGACGCGCTGTTCGCGCGCGGCCGGCTGAAGCACAGCTATCCCCATTCATGGCGGTCCAAAAAACCGATCATCTTCCGCAACACGCCGCAATGGTTCGTCTATATGGACAAGGACCTCGGCGACGGCTCGACGCTGCGCAGCCGCGCGCTGAAGGCAATCGACGACACTCGCTTTGTGCCCGCTGCCGGCCAGAACCGCATCCGCGCCATGATCGAGGAGCGCCCGGACTGGGTGCTGTCGCGCCAGCGCGCCTGGGGCGTGCCGATCGCCGTCTTCGCCGATGCCGACGGCAATGTGCTTAAGGACGAAGCGGTCAACCAGCGCATCATGGACGCCTTCGAACAGGAGGGCGCCGACGCCTGGTTCGCCGCCGGCGCCAAGGAGCGTTTCCTCGGCAATCATGATGCCTCCAAATGGAAGCAGGTGATGGACATCCTCGACGTCTGGTTCGATTCTGGCTCGACGCACGCCTTCACGCTGGAGGATCGTCCTGACCTGAAATGGCCGGCCGACGTTTATCTCGAAGGCTCCGACCAGCATCGCGGCTGGTTCCATTCCTCGCTGCTGGAAAGCTGCGGCACCAGGGGCAGGGCGCCATACGACACCGTCGTCACCCATGGCTTCACCATGGACGAGGACGGCCGCAAGATGTCGAAATCGCTCGGCAACACCGTCGTTCCGCAGGACGTCATCAAGCAGTCGGGCGCCGACATCCTGCGTCTGTGGGTGGTGACGACGGACTACTGGGAAGATCAGCGGCTCGGCAAGAACGTGCTGCAGACCAACATCGACGCCTACCGCAAGCTGCGCAACACCATCCGCTGGATGCTGGGCACGCTCGCCCATGACGATGGCGAGGAGGTGCCGCTGGAAAAGATGCCGGAGCTGGAGCGGCTGATGCTGCACCGGCTGGCCGAGCTCGATGAGGTCGTGCGCTCGGGCTACGACGCCTTCGAATTCAAGCGCATCACCCGCATGCTGCTCGATTTCATGGTAGTCGAGCTGTCGGCGTTTTATTTCGACATCCGCAAGGACGCGCTCTACTGCGACGCGCCGTCGAGTGTGAAACGCAAGGCTTCGGTGCAGGTGGTTCGCCATCTCTTCAATTGCCTGGTGAAATGGCTGGCGCCGATGCTGCCCTTCACCATGGAAGAGGCCTGGCTCGATCGTCATCCCGACGCCGTCTCGGTGCATCTTGACCAGTTCCCGCAGATCCCGGCGGACTGGAAGAACGAGGCGCTGGCGGAAAAATGGCGCCAGGTGCGGCAGGTGCGGCGTGTCGTCACCGGCGCGCTGGAGATCGCGCGCGCCCAGAAGGTGATCGGGTCGTCGCTGGAAGCAGTGCCGGTCGTCACCATCAACGATGCAGCGCTCGAAGCGGCGATATCCGATGTCGACATGGCCGAGATGGCGATCACCAGCGATCTGGTCATCGCTCATGGCGAAGCGCCTGCGGGTGCCTTCACGCTTGACGACGTCAGGGGTGTCGCCGTGGTGGTCGAAAAGGCCGAGGATCGCGGCCTGGTGAAATGCGCACGGTCCTGGCGCTACACCGCCGATGTCGGCCGGGATCCGGAATTCCCTGATGTTTCGGCGCGCGATGCGGCGGTGCTGCACGAATTGAAGGCGCTTGGCCGGCTTTGACAGGCCGGCCGGCCAGCTTGATCGGTGCACAAATGCCACGCCGGGCGGGCGAAAACCGCCCGCGCGTTGCCCTTAACGAGTGGTTGAGGTAAACACGCGAAACTCCGGAAGACAAATTGTCGCCGGATTTCCGTCGCAAGTGCTTGGACGATGGGGACCGGTCATGAGGCCGGTGGCAATCGAGAGGCTGTCTACAGTGGGACTTTTTGGCATGACCGAGAGATATAATGCGCGCCTGGCGCTGCTGGCGCCGCTTGTCGCATCGGGCCTCGCTTTGTCCGGCTGCATGGGGTCTCCGACCTATGGCACCGACAAGACCGCCGGCGAACAGCTGGCCGGCGATATTTCGGGCGCCTTTTCATTCGCGCCGAAGCGCAAGGAACAGATCGATTACAAGCCGCGCCCGACGCTGGTGAAGCCGGCGCCAGGCCAGAAGGAAGCGCTGCCGGCACCGCAGGACAGCATCGAGACGGCAAGCGCCGAATGGCCCGAATCGCCCGAGCAGCGCCGCGCCCGCCTTCGAGCCGACGCCACCGCCCATCAGAACGATCCGGCTTACCAGTCGGAGATTGTCGACGACGTGCAGACCGATCCGGCCTCGGTGAAGAGGGCAATGGCGGAATCAGGCTCGAGCCACCCGCCGGCGTGGACACCCGCCGATTCCGACAAGGGTCGCGCCGCCGAGATCCAGCGTCGTCTCGCCGATAGCAAGCAGGGCGATCCGAACACCCGAAAATATCTCAGCGAACCGCCGGTACAGTATCGCGTCGCAGCCGGCACGGCGCCGCAAAATGAGCTTGGCGAGGACGAGTATAAGAAGGAACGCCGTCTCAAGAGAGAGGCGGAAGGCAAGAAGGGCAGCGGCTGGTTCGACTGGATGCCGTCCCTGTAAAAACCGCCTCTTTGTTGTTTCCTGCCGAAGGGCGCCCGGTTCAGCCGCGCCGTTCCCGGAAAAATCCTTTGAGCAGCGCAGCCGCTTCGGTCTCGCCCATGCCCGGATAGATGTCGGGCGCGTGGTGGCAGGTCGGTGAGGCGAAGAAGCGTACGCCATTGACCACCGCACCGCCCTTGTCGTCGGCGGCGCCGAAATAGAGCCGGCGCAGCCGGGCGAAGGAAATGGCGCCGGCGCACATGGCGCAAGGCTCAAGCGTTACATAAAGGTCATGGCCGGTGAGCCGCTCGGCCGACAGTTTGCGGCAGGCTTCGCGGATGACCAGCATCTCGGCATGCGCGGTCGGGTCGGCAAGTTCGCGGGTGCGGTTGCCGGCGCTGGCGACAACGCCATCGCCGTTGGCGATGACGGCGCCGACCGGCACTTCGCCACGCAAGGAGGCAGCTTCGGCCTCCTTCAGCGCCAGCGCCATGAAATCGGGCCGCTTCACGCGATTTCCATTCCGATTATCTCCTCGCCACCTGACGGTGATCCTGTTATTGAGCGCATGACCTCGAAAATCGGGACTCGGTTTTCGGAAATGATCATGCGCCACATCAAAAGTGCTACAGCGTTCGTTGCGCGCCCGAAAGGATGCGCCACGCTGTAGCAGCGCAAACGGATAAAGGCCACATGGACGACAACGACAAGAAATTCCGACCCAAGAAGGGTCCGGCCAGGAGTGGCCCGAAAGCCGCGGGACCGCGCAGCCGTGATGGCGCCGCCGGCAAAGGCGGCAAGCCGTCCTTTGGCGCCAAGAAACCTTACGCTCCGCGTGGCGATCGGCCGATGGCCGCCGATGGCGAGCGGCCGAAGCGCGACTTCAAGGGCGGTGACAAGCCATTCAGCGAAGGTCCGCGTCCCGAAGGCAAGCCTTTTGAGAAGCGTGAGGGGCCACGCAAGCCCTACGCACCGCGCGGCGACCGCCCGATGGCGACCGAGGGCGAACGCAAGCCCTATGAAAAGCGCGAAGGGCCACGCAAGCCCTACGCGCCACGCGGTGATCGGCCGATGGCGGCCGCAGGCGAACGGCCGAAGCGCGACTACAAGCCGCGCGAAGCCGGTGAGGGTGGCGCCCCGCGCGCCGAAAGACCATTCCACAAAGGTCCGCGCCCCGAAGGCAAGCCCTATGAAAAGCGCGAAGGGCCGCGCAAACCTTATGCGCCGCGTGGCGACCGGCCGGCTGCGGCGGCAGCGGGCGGCGAAAAGCGCTTCGACCGTCCCAAGCGTGATTTTAGCGACCGCGCTCCGCGCGATGCTGGCGATCGCCCAAAGCGCGACTTCGCTGACCGTCCCAGGCGGGACTTCAACGATCGCCCGAAGCGCGATTTCAACGATCAGCCGCAAACCGCATCGGGCGGCAGCTTCAAGCCGCGACCGCGTCCCGCCGAGGCTGCGGAAGAGGCAGGCGAACGCATCGCCAAGCGGCTGGCGCGTGCCGGCCTGGCCTCGCGCCGCGATGCCGAGGAACTGATCGCCGCCGGCCGCGTCAAGGTCAATGGCCGGGCCCTGACCTCGCCGGCCTTCAACGTCATGCCTGATGACATCATCCATCTCGACGGCATGGAAATCCCGCCGATCGAGCGCACGCGGCTGTTCCTGTTCCACAAGCCGGCCGGCGTCGTCACCACCAACCGCGATCCCGAGGGCCGCAAGACCGTCTTCGACGTGCTTCCGGCCGAATTGCCGCGGCTGATGACCATCGGCCGGCTGGATATCAACACCGAAGGCCTGCTGCTGCTCACCAACGATGGCGGCCTGTCGCGCGTGCTCGAACTGCCGGCCACCGGCTGGCTGCGCCGCTACCGCGTGCGCGTCCACGGCAAGGTCGAGGAGAGCGCGCTTGCCGGTCTGCGTGAGGGTATTGCCGTCGACGGCGTGTTTTACGGTGCCATCGAAGCGACGCTCGACCGTGAGCAAGGCACCAATGCCTGGCTGACGATCGGCCTGCGCGAGGGCAAGAACCGCGAAGTCAGGAACATCCTCGGCTCGCTCGGCCTCGATGTGACGCGGCTGATCCGCATTTCCTACGGCCCGTTCCAGCTCGATGACCTTGCCGAGGGCCATGTGCTGGAGATCAAGGGCAGGGTGTTGCGCGACCAGCTTGGCGAACGCCTGGTCGAGGAATCAGGCGCCAATTTCGACGCCGATGTCACCAAACCGTTTTCCAACAAGCCGGTGCGGCGCACCGAAATCCGCGAGCCGGAGCCGGAACGGCCGAAGTTCACCCGCGACGGCGAGCGCCGTCCGATCGGTGAGGGCGGCTTGATCAAGAACCGCAAGCGCCGCGAAGGCAGCCGCGACGAGGCACTGGGCAAGCTGTCGACAAGCCCCGACAGGAGCGCAGGGTCCGAGAAGAGCTTTGGCGAGCGCGGTCCGCGTCCCGAACGCAGCTTTGGCGACAAGCCCCGCGGCAATTTTGCCGATAAGCCGCGCGGCGGCTTTGGTGACAAACCGCGCGGTGCTTTTGGCGGCAAGCCGGGCGGTGGCAAGAAATCCGAGCGCGAGCAGCGGCCGATCGAGCCGCCCGGCCAGCGCAAGGCCAATGTCTGGATGGCGCCGGGCGCGCGGCCGATCGGCAAGGGCCGGGCTGAGGCAGACGCCGCCAAGGCGGCTGACGCCAAGGCGCGCAAGGCGTCGTTCAAGCCGTCCTATGGCAAACCCGCCGGTGCAAAGCCATTCGGCAAGCCGCGCGGCGAGCGTCCGGGTGGCGCTGGTGGCGGGGAGCGGCCGCGAAGTGGTCCCAGAGGCCCCAAAGCGAGATGAGAATCGTCGGCGGTGAGTTTCGCGGGCGTCCCCTGGCGACGCCTCGCTCGAGCGCCATCCGTCCGACGACCGATCGCACCCGCGAGGCGGTCTTCAACGTGCTGGCGCATCGCTTTGCCGAGCAATTGGACGGCGCGCGCGTGCTCGACCTGTTCGCCGGCACCGGCGCGCTTGGGCTCGAAGCGCTGTCGCGCGGTGCCTCCTACGGCGTCTTCATCGAGGAATCGGCGGAAGGCCGTGGCCTGATCCGCGACAATGTCGAGGCCTTCGGCCTGACCGGCCGCACCAAGATCTTTCGCCGCGACGCCACCGGCCTTGGCGAGGCCGGCACCTTGGCGCCGTTCGGCCTTGTCTTCGCCGACCCGCCATATGGCAAGGGCCTTGGCGAGCGCGCCCTGCAGTCGGCCAAGGCCGGCGGCTGGCTCCGCCCCGGCGCGCTGTGTGTGGTCGAGGAGGCCGCGGTGGCGCCCTTCGAGCCAGGCCCCGGCTTCTCCGTGCTGGACGAACGCAACTATGGCGAGACCGTCATCCGCTTCATCAAGGCGGCCTGATCCGCCTATGCATCCATAGCCGGGCATACACGGCCGGCCTCTTTGCCGCCGCCTTTGGCGGCAACATGACCAACAATTCACTTTGCTTGTCGCCCAGACCCTGCCTATCGTCCCGCCTAGAGCAATTCCAGGAAAAGTGTGAAGCGGTTTTCCATCCGGAATTGCGCCAAACAAAAACATGGAGCGGTTCAACGTTTCCGTGAAACGATGAACAGCGAAACCGGAGCCATTGATGACATTTCAGGCTGAATGGCTGCGCGCAACGCTGCTGGCGACGTCGCTGGCTTTCGCGATCACCGGCCCGGCGCTGGCCGACAGCGCGCCGGACGCGTTCAAGGTCACGGATTTCCTGCTCGATAACGGCATGGAGGTCGTCGTCATTCCCGACCATCGCGCGCCGATCGTCACCCACATGGTCTGGTACAAGATCGGCAGCGCCGACGAGCCGCCCGGCAAATCGGGCATCGCGCATTTCTTCGAGCATCTGATGTTCAAGGCGACGACCCATCATGCGGCGGGCGAGTTCGACCGCGCCATCTCCGACATCGGCGGCTCCAACAACGCCTTCACCTCCTACGACTACACCGCCTTCCACGAGACGGTGGCGCCGACCGCGCTCGAACTGATGATGAGCTTCGAGGCCGACCGCATGCGCAATCTCATCCTCACCGACGACGTCATCAAGACCGAGCGCGACGTCATCCTCGAGGAGCGCCGCTCGCGCATCGACAACAATCCGGAGGCGGTTCTGGACGAGGAGGTGGACGCCACGCTGTGGCAGAACCAGCCCTATCGCATTCCGGTCATCGGCTGGATGCAGGAGATGCAGCAGCTGAACCGCACCGACGCCACCGCCTTCTATGACAGATACTACCGGCCCAACAACGCCGTGCTGATCGTGGCCGGCGATGTCGAGCCGGATGCCGTGCGGGCACTGGCCGAAAAGACCTACGGCAAGGTGGCGCGCGGCCCCGATCTGCCGCCCCGCATCCGCCCTGTCGAGCCGGAGCAGAACACCAAGCGCACGGTGACGCTCTCCGATGCCCGCGTCAGCGTGCCGAGTTTTTCCACCCAATGGGTGGTGCCGTCCTATCACACGGGCAAGCCGGGCGAAGCGGAAGCGCTCGACCTTTTGGCGGAAATCCTCGGCGGCGGCAATCGCAGCCGGCTCTACCAGGCGCTCGTCGTCCAGCAGGGCATCGCCTCCAGCGCCGGCGCCTTTTTCCAGGGCACCATGCTCGACGACACCAATTTCACCGTCTACGGCGCGCCGCGCGGCGATGCCAAGCTCGCCGACGTCGAAGCGGCGGTCGATGCGGAAGTGGCACGCATCGTCAGGGATGGCGTCACGCCATCGGAGCTGGAAAAAGCCAAGGACCGCTATGTCAGGTCGATGATCTTTGCCCGCGACAAGCAGGATTCGATGGCCAACATCTACGGCTCGACGCTTGCCACCGGCGGCGATGTGCAGGACGTCCAGCAATGGCCGGACCGCATCCGCACGGTCACAGCCGACCAGGTCAAGGCCGTCGCCGCGCGCTATCTGGTGCTCGCCCGATCGACGACCGGTTACCTCTTGCCGCAGCAACAGGCGGGGAATTGATGATGATGAGCACGAACGCGATACGCGCACGCGCGCCTCTCGCAACCCTTTTCCTCTCCATTCTCTTCCTGATCCTGCCCGCACTCACCGCGCGTGCCATGGACATCCAGTCCGTCACCTCGCCAAAAGGCATTACCGCCTGGCTGGTCGAGGATTATTCCGTGCCGATCGTCGCCATCCGCTTCGTTTTCGGCGGCGGCTCGACGCAGGATCCGCCGGGCAAGGAGGGATTGGCCAATCTGATGACCGGCCTGTTCGACGAAGGCGCCGGTCCGCTCGACTCGGAAGGTTTTCAAATCAAGCTCGACGATGCCGGCGCCGAGATGAGCTTCGAGGAGAGTCGCGACGGCATCTACGGCTCGATGCGCATGCTGGCCGAGCAGCGTGACCAGGCGTTCGAGCTGTTGCGGCTGGCGGTCAACGAGCCGCGCTTCGACCAACTGCCCATCGACCGCATCCGCTCCCAGATACTGTCCGGCATCATCGCCGGCGAGAACGATCCCGACACGGTCGCGCAGAACAAATGGGCGCGCGCCCTTTATGGTGATCATCCCTATTCCCGTTCCGACCAGGGCACCAAGGAAAGCATCGCCACCATCACGCCGGATGACCTGAAAGCCTTTCACAAGGCGGTCTTCGCGCGCGGCGGCCTGCATGTCGCCGTGGTCGGCGCCATCGATCCCGAGACGCTGAAGAAGAAGCTCGACATGGTGTTCGGCGACCTGCCGCGGAACCAGGCGCTGAGGCCGGTGGCCGATATCGACCCGAAGCTGGCGCAGCATATCGAGGTCGATTACGACCTGCCGCAGACCTCGCTGCAGCTCGCCTTTCCCGGCGTGAAGCGCAAGGCGGCGGATTTCTTCCCCGCCGTGCTGATGAACGAGATTCTCGGCGGCGGCACCTTCACCTCGCGCCTGTTCCAGGAGGTGCGCGAAAAGCGCGGGCTGGCCTACAGCGTCAACTCCTCGCTGATCAACCAGGACCACGCCAATGCGCTGATCGTCAGCACCGGGACGCGGTCGGATCGGGCCGCCGAGACGCTGGGCATCGTCCGCGACGTGGTCAAGCAACTGGCCGAGCAAGGCCCGACCGAAGCGGAGTTGGCGGCGACCAAGAAATATCTGGTGGGCGCCTATGCCATCAACAATCTGGACTCGTCGAGTTCCATTGCCACGACGCTGGTCGAACTGCAACTCGACGATCTCGGCATCGACTACATGCAGCGCCGCGCCGGCTACATCAACGCGGTGACGCTCGACCAGGTCAAGGCGGCGGCGAAAAAGCTGCTGTCGGCCGAGCCGACCATCATGGTCATAGGACCGAAACTGGCCGGAGCAGGCAAGGGATGAGCCCGACCTTCGGCATCGCCTTCGGCGGCGGCGGCGCGCGCGGGCTGGCGCATATCCATGTCATCGAGGCGCTGGACGAACTGGGCATCAGGCCGGTGGCCATAGCCGGCTCGTCGATCGGCGCCATCATGGGCGCCGGCATGGCCGCCGGCATGACCGGCAAGGACATCCACGACTATGCCCGCTCGATCCTCGGCCGCCGCGCCGAAGTGGCGAGCCGCATGTGGCGGGCACGACCGGGCACGATCGCCGAGGCCATGCAGGGCGGCATCCGCGTCAGCCAATTCAATGTCGAGCGCATCCTCAAGGCCTTCCTGCCCGAGGCGATCCCCGAAACCTTCGCCGAGCTGAAAATCCCGCTCAAGGTGACGGCGACGGACTATTTCGGCCACAAGCTCGCCGTCTTCGATGACGGCGACCTGCACTCCGCGCTTGCGGCGTCGGCGGCCATACCCGCCGTGTTCCGCCCGGTGACCCGCGACGGCAGGCTTCTGATCGATGGCGGCATCTACAACCCCGTGCCGTTCGACTTGATCGAAAACGATGCCGACATCATCATCGGCGTCGACGTGGTCGGCGCGCCGGAAGAGGCCGACCGCAAACATCCGACCTCCGTCGACCTGATGTTCGGCGCCACACAGCTGATGATGCAGTCGATCATCGCCAACAAGCTGAAGCAGTGCCGCCCCGACATCCTGGTCCGACCGGCGGTGTCGAGATACCGCGTCCTCGATTTCCTGAAGATCGACGCCCTGATGAGCGAGACGGCTGACATCAAGGACGAGCTGAAGCGGCAGGTGGAGAAGGCGGTGGAGGCGCGGAATAGCGCCGCCATCAAGGGGAGGCGGGGGAAGAAGGCCGGGTAAGGGGCGGGCGCGACGTCGGATTGACCAGGGTCGAGCGCTGTTATCATACAAGCCTGAAAGCCGACTTCGACTTCGTCGCCACCGACGCATACTCCAGCGCCACAACGCCGTTGCTGAACGGCTTGGCAGAAATCAGTTCGAACGGCAGCGACTCGCCGACTGGGAACAGCGGCTTGCCCTGGCCGACGGCGCCGGGATAGCTGAGCAGCCTGACGCAGTCGACCAAGCCATGGCGCAGCAATTCCTGCGCGACGCTGAGGCTGCCATGCACATAGATGTTGCCGCCGCTGGTTTGCTTCAGCGTCCTGACCGCTTCCGGCAGCGGTCCCTTCAGCAATTCGGCTGGCTTCCAGCCGAGCGCCTTCAGGCTGGTCGAGGCGACATATTTCGGCAGCGCGTTGAGCCGGTCGGCAAAATCTCCGGTTTCCGTGGGCCAGGAGCCGGCAAAGATCTCATAGGTCGTGCGACCCAAAAGCATGGCGCCGCTATCGGCAAGCTCGTCTTCCTTGAACCTGTTCATCTCGTCGTTCCAGGTCACGCTGGGCAGCTTCTCGACCTCGGCAATGCCATCGACGCTGATGAATTCGGTGACGATAAGTTTTCGCATGGCGCTCTCCTTCTTCTGTCAGAGGACGGCCTGCGCAGGCCCTTTGCGACACGCTTCATGAAATATATCGCTGCGCCTTGTCGTTTTCGGTTAATGCCCGAGACACGCATTGACCTCAGCCGGCCCGACGGCGCCACGCAATTGACGGTTCAGTCGATCATCGCCAACAAGCTGAAGCAGTGCCGCCCCGACATCCTGGTCCTCCCGGCGGTGTCGAAATACCGCGTGCTCGATTTCCTGAAGATCGATGCTTTGATGAACGATACGGCTGACATCAAGGACGAGTTGAAGCGGCAGGTGGAGAAGGTGCTGGAGGCACGGGGCGGGAAGGGGAAGCGAGGGAAGCGGGTTGGCGCGTGAGGGTGGTGGCGTGCCGCTGAGGCGTGACGCCTACTCTGCTTGCCGAACTGGCTTAAGCGAGCAAAAGGCGACCCACGGAACGGTCGCATTTGACCCGATGCGGATAAAGGTGAGTTCGCGGCCGAATGGCAGCTAAGCGCCTGATGCGGGTCGTTGATAGACCATAGACGTATCTATAAAAGCGGACATCCGCCTGATCATCGTCAATCCGAAATGCCTGCCTTTCGCAGCCCGTCGAGCCAGTGCTCTATATCTTCCTGCCGACGATATGGAGAGTCGCGCTTGTAATCAGACAGAGTGAAACCTGGCTTCTGTTCAAGGCATCTGCCCCAGGCCAAGCTTGCCTCTTCGGCGCGTCCTAGCTGACCCAAACACGCAGCCAGATTGGCGAACCCCCGATCATAGCTGTTGTTATCCCAGCGGCGGAACGACAGCAGTGACGCCTCATAGTCGCCGAGAAGATAATGTGTAAATGCGAGCAACTCGTGGATATCGCGGTCTTCTAGTGGATTGAGACGTCGCAGCCGCTCGCCTATTTCGCGGGCCTTATCGAGTTGACCACCCCAAAGGGAGATGTAGCCAACCCAATTGAGTGCCATCGCATTTGTGGGTCCGAGCACGAGCGCGCGTTGCCCATAGGTCTCAGCGGTCTCGAAGTCGCCTTTCCATGCATGTAGAGCGGCAAGAACCGCCTCTGCGAGTCCGCTGGCATCGCCGAGTTCAATCGCCCGCAAGGCCGACCGCATCGCCAACTCCTTCAGACCTGCGTCAGCCCTGAAGGCAGAGAGCGTCGCGTAGGCGTCCGCGAGGCAGGCATTCGCCCGTGCTGAATCGGGCTCCGAGCCAAGAGCCGATTTAAAGAACTCGATAGCAGCGACGGTGTCATTTTCTGTAAAACGGTGCTTAGCTTCGATTCCGCGCAAGAATGCGTCATAGGCACCAAGGCTCGTTTTCGTCTGTCGGGTCCGGGCGATCTCCGCAGCTCCAACCTTTCCGACCAACGCCCAGGCGATCTGTTCTGTGACCTCGTCTTGCACGGTGAAGAGGTCGTCGATGCTTCGATCATAACGCTCGGCCCAGACGTGATTGCCGGATGATGCTTCTATCAGCTGCGCCGTGATCCTTACGCGTGCCCCAGCCTTCCGAACGCTTCCCTCGACGACGTACCGTACCCCGAGCTTCCTTCCCACCTCGGTAGTGTTTACGGACTTCCCTTTGAAAACGAATGAGGAATTGCGAGCGATCACGAACAGGCTTTGGCTACGGCTAAGTTCCGTGATTAGGTCCTCGGTTATTCCGTCCGAGAAATATTCCTGTTCAGGATCCGCCGACATATTAGCGAACGGGAGCACGGCTACCGACGGCTTGAACGGGAGCGGCAAATCCTTCGCTGAGGCGATAGCGACCGAAGCTTCTTGTCCCCGCTCTCCCGTTTCGACCCGGTAGGCACGAACCGCCTCAGCTATGTTCTTCATCGTATGATCGCCGAGATCGACGAGTTCGTAAGCAAGCTTTCCTTTCACGTGCTCGTAAACACTGCTGCCAATGACGACGCCTCCGGCCTCGCTGACTTTTTCCAGCCTGGCTGCGACGTTTACGCAGTCACCGTAGATGGTCGTATCATCGAGGATAACCTCGCCGGCGTTGACACCCATTCTAAAGGCCATGCGCCTTTCTTCGGGAAGGTCATCATTGCGTGCCGCTATCCGTACTTGAGTCTCGACCGCACACTGCAACGCATCGACAGCGCTGGGAAACTCGATCAGCAAGCTGTCACCCGCCGTGCCGACCAGCCGACCATTGAATTGCGCAATCTTCGGATCGATCACCTCGGCGCGCAGTGTCTTTAGGTGCAAAAGGGTTCCGGCCTCGTCGGCGCCCATCAGACGCGAGTATCCGACAACGTCCGCAGCTAGGACCGCCACGAGTTTCCGTTCCGGCCGCGCCACTCTCCCTCCTGGACCGCAAAGAGTTCACATCGCTTTGCAGTGAGCGTAGCACTCGCGTCTAGGCGCAACTAGCCACCAGAGAACGTCTCTTTGCGTCCGTCCCCTTATCGTTCTTTCCATGCCAAGAGCCGACATTCCGCTCGCGGCCCAGAATTCGCCTCAGAATGCGAGGAATTGCGAGAGCGTTTCGGGCGATCCCGGAAAGAGCAATCCCACTTCAATCGCGATTACCGCGAGGACTTGGAGCAGGAGGATGCGAGCGAGCCTGGAGCGGAACGGCTCCTTGCGCGTCTTGTGCCGGATCGTTTTTTGCGCGATCGCAGTCCCGATGCTACCGCCAATGATGGCGAGTGTAAGAAGCGTCGACTCTGGAATGCGTTGGGAACCGTTCTTGGCCATAGCCTTATCGAACGCCATGGTGGCGTATGCCAGCAAGTTTACCGCGAAAACGTAGGCGATGACCCCGACTGCAAACTGCCCCGGCATGCGCTCCTCCACCTTCGAGCCAGTATAACCTAAGCCCGTTAAACCAACGGATGGCAACGGGTCCATCTAAATGGGCTATCTGAAACGTCGTCATGGTGGACCCGAAGGGCGACTTTCGCCAATCGGAACGCAAAAGCCGACCGATCCGCTCCCGGCCCCTTCGATCCCTTGTCCCTAAGGGTCGCTCGCTGAGGAATAGCCGCCTTCGCCCTGAAGCTAAAAGCCGCCCCTCAGTCCTTCGCCCGCTCTACATAAGCCCCGTCCGCCGTCATCACCACCACGCGGGTGCCCGGCGCGATGTGCGGAGGCACAAGCGTGCGCACGCCGTTGGACAGCACGGCCGGCTTGTAGGAGGACGAGGCCGTCTGGCCCTTGGTCGTCGGCTCGGTTTCCACCACTTCGAAGGTGGCGCGCTGCGGCAGCACCAGGGAGATGGCGATGCCGTTGAACTGCGACACCTGCACGGCCATACCTTCCAGGAGGTAAGGCGCCATGTCGCCGACCACGGCTTCCGACACCGCGACCTGGTCGTAAGTCTCCGGGTTCATGAAATGAAAGCCTTCGCCGTCGCGATAGAGGAAGGTGTGCTCGCGCTCTTCCACATAGGCGCGCTCCACCTGCTCGGTCGTGCGGTAGCGCTCCGAAACCTTCACCCCGTCGCCGATGCGGCGCATGTCGAGCTGCGTTACCGGCGTGCCCTTGCCTGGGTGGATGTTTTCGGCAAAGAGGATCACATAAAGCTTGCCGTCCTTGTCGACGACGTTGCCTTTGCGGAGCGAACTGGCGATGACTTTCACCACGGTTTTAAATCCTGCAAGAAGAGTTGACTGGCGTTTGCCGGCTAGTGCGGCGCTGGATGGGGGCCTACCGCATCTTGGCCGCCGCCGCCAGCCCCATTCCACCATGATCTGGGCCCCATGAGAGAAGCTTCGCCCTGGTGGACGCCGCATGTCCATGCCGACCGCCGCCCGCGACTGATGCTGCGCAACGGCATCGCCGCCGGCCTGCGCGGCTGGTTCGCCAGCCATCATTTCGTCGAGGTGGAAACGGCCGCCTTGCAGGTCTCGCCCGGCAACGAGGCGCATCTGGCGGCTTTCGCGACGGAAGTGGTTGGGCCGGACGGCGCGCGGTCGCCACTCTATCTCCACACCTCGCCGGAATTCGCCTGCAAGAAGCTGCTCGCCGCCGGTGAAACCAGGATTTTCAGCCTCGGTCCGGTCTACCGCAACCGTGAGCGCGGCCCCTTGCATCATCCCGAATTCACCATGCTCGAATGGTACCGGGTGGGCGAGGCCTATGAGAGCCTGATGCTGGATTGCGCCGCCTTTCTGGCGCTGGCCGCGACGAGGGCAGGGGCGACGTGCTTTTCCTTCCGGGGCCGCGACTGCGATCCGTTTGCTGAGCCGGAACGGCTGACGGTGGCGGATGCCTTCACCCACTATTCCGGCATCGACCTGCTGGCCACGGTCGCCGCCGACGGCAGCACCGACCGCGATGCGCTGTATGCCGCGTTGACCCGCGCCGGCTTGCGCACCGCGCCCGACGACAGCTGGGCCGACCTGTTCAGCCGGGTTATGGTGGAAAAGGTCGAACCGTTCCTCGGGCAAAGGCGGGCGACGATCCTGTGCGAATATCCACTGGCCGAGGCGGCACTGGCGCGGCCGAGCCCGCGCGACCCGCGCGTCGCCGAGCGTTTCGAGCTCTATTGCTGCGGTGTCGAGCTCGCCAACGGTTTTGGCGAACTGACCGACGCCGAGGAGCAGCGCCGGCGCTTTGTCCTCGAGATGGACGAGAAACAGCGCATCTATGGCGAGCGCTATCCCCTCGACGAGGATTTTCTCGCCGCCCTTGCCATCATGCCGCCGGCCAGCGGCATCGCGCTCGGCTTCGACCGCCTGGTGATGCTGGCGACCGGCGCGCAGAAAATCGAGGACGTCATCTGGACGCCTGTCGCCTGAAGGCGAGAAAGTCTGGCCTATTCGATTCCGGGGATCAACACTGGACCGTGACCCCGAACCAAGCGACCACATGAGCGGCACGCGGGCCCGAGAGCAGCTCACGGTCAAACAGGAAGATCCAACAGTGGCAGTTTCAGAAACCGTCGAAATCGCCATTGTCGGCGCCGGTGTTGTCGGGCTGGCGACGGCGCTCCGCCTTGCCGCGGACGGTCGCGAAGTGCTGCTCATCGACCCCAATGAGCCGGGCTCCGGCGCCTCGTTCGGCAATGCCGGAACGGTCGCCGAATACGCCTGCATGCCGGTCGGCACTCCTTCCGTGCTGCGCGCGTTGCCAAAGCTGCTGCTCGATCCCGACAGCCCGTTTTCGCTGCGCTGGCCGGCGTTGCTGCAACTGGCGCCATGGCTGGTCCGGTTCATGCGGCAATCGCTGCCGGCGGCGACACGGGCCAATGCGCTGGCGCTTGCCGGACTGCTGGCCGACGCCTTGCCGGCCTGGGAGGACATGGCTGGGGAAGCCGGCCTGGAAGATTTGCTACGCCGCAATGGCTGTCTTTACCTCTATCGCCGCGAAAGCGATTTTGCCGCCTCCGCTGGCGGCCGGGCGATGCGCGCCGGATTCGGCGTTCATCAGGAGATCCTGACGCCGCAGGAGGTGGCCGCACTTGAGCCCGGCTTGCCGGCGACTGCAACGCATGGCTTGTTTTTTCCGGACTCGATCAACGTGACCGATCCGGCAACGGTGATGCGGCGACTGCTCGGTGCCGCGGCCGGCCGTGGCGCCTCGGTGAGGCAAGCGGCAATCACCGGGTTGCAGGTCGAGACCGGCGCTGTCCGGCTTAGCGGCCAGGGCTTCAGCATCAAGGCGGGCACGGTGGTGATTGCCGCCGGTGCACGGTCGCGCGCACTGGCCGCGCAGGCCGGCGACAGGATCCCGCTCGAGACCGAGCGCGGCTATCACCTGGAATTCCGGACTGACGCTCCGCTGCTGACACGGCCGGTCTGTCCCGTCGATCTCGGTTTCTACATGACGCCGATGGCCGGCCGGTTGCGGGTCGCCGGCACCGTCGAACTCGGTGGGCTTGCCGCGCCGCCAAATCCGCGCCGGCTGGCGCTGCTCGACCGCGGCGTCAGGCAAATCTTTCCCAAGCTAGGCTCACCTTCATCCGAATGGCTTGGCTTCCGGCCCTCCCTGCCGGATTCCAGACCGGTCATCGGCCCTTCGCGCGGCAATTCCCGAGTGATCCACGCTTTTGGTCATGGCCATCTTGGCCTGACGCTTGCTCCGATCACGGCGCGGCTGGTCGCAGACCTGATCGCCGGACGCGGCGATCCCGCGCGCCTCGCACCCTTTGCGGCGGATCGTTTCGGTCGTTGACCGACCGGTGCCTGCGCCCGAGTTAGTGCGCGAAAACCTGCTCCAGAGAGCGAAAACCCTTGAATTCCAAGGCATTGCCCGAGGGGTCGCGGATGAACAATGTCGCCTGCTCGCCAGACTCGCCCTTGAAGCGGACCATCGGCCGTTCCAGCCAGTCGATGTCGTCGCGCGCCTCTAGCCGCGTCGCCAGGCGCTGCCAGTCGTCCATCAAGAGCACGGCGCCGAAATGCGGGATCGGCACGGTGATGCCGTCGACCTTGCCGTCTCGGGTGGCCTGTGCGGCCTGCGGCCGCAGATGCGCCGACATCTGGTGGCCGAACAGGTCGAAGTCCACCCAGGTCGTCGACGAGCGGCCGATCGCGCAGCCCAGCACCTCGCCATAGAAAACGCGGGTTTCATCGAGATCACGGACGGGAAAGGCGAGATGGAAGGGCGTCATCGAAAAATGCTCCGAGCAGGCTGGGGACCGATTTTACGTCACAGGGTTCGCGATTTGAACCGTCGCCCCGCATTTTGATTGAAGCCTATGCCATTGCACAAGCCGGACCGGAACAATAGATGGGTGGGCAACGGCCAGACGCCGGCCGCACCAGCAGGATTTCAGGCATGACCGATATATCAGACGCAGCAAAATTGACCGACCGCGTCGCGGCTCTGGTCGAGGCTGCCAGGAAGGCGGGCGCCGATGCCGCCGACGCGGTGGCCGTGCGCGGCCGCTCGACCGGGGTGTCGGTGCGTCTCGGCAAGGTCGAGGGTACCGAATCGTCCGAGAGCGAGGATGTCGCGCTGCGCGTCTTTATCGGCGGTCGGGTGGCGAGTGTCTCGGCGACGGCAGCGTCCGACCCGAAAACACTGGCCGAACGCGCCGTGGCGATGGCGAAGGTGTCACCCCAGGATCCCTATCAGGGGCTGGCCGACCCAGCACTGCTCGCCAAACAGACACGCGATCTCGACCTGTTCGACGCCACCGAAGTGTCGGCCGACCAGTTGAAGGAGGCTGCCCTCGCGGCGGAAGCGGCGGCCCTTGCCGTCAAGGGCGTGACCAATTCGGCCGGCGCCAGCGCCGGTGCCGGTCTTGGCGGCCTGGTGCTGGCCACCTCGCACGGCTTCCTCGGCCACTATGTCGGCTCGCGTTTTTCGCGCTCGGCCAGCGTCATCGCCGGCGAGGGCACGGGCATGGAGCGCGACTATGAATTCTCCTCGCGCCAGCATTTTGCCGATCTCGATGCGCCCGAAGACATCGGCCGCAAGGCCGGCGAGCGCGCCGTGCGGCGCATTGGCGCGCGTCAGGCGGCGACCGGGCCGGTCGACGTGGTGTTCGACCCGCGCGTCGCGCGTGGCATCGCCGGCCATCTGGCAGGCGCCATCAACGGTGCCTCGGTCGCGCGCAAGACCTCGTTCCTGCGCGACATGATGGGCAAGCAGGTGGCCGCATCCGCCATCACCATCACGGACGAGCCGCTCAGGCGGCGCGGCCAGGCCTCGCGTCCGTTCGACGGCGAAGGCGTCGAGGGCGAAAAGCTGTTCATGGTCGAGAAGGGCGTGCTCAACCACTGGTTCCTGTCGACCTCGGCCGCGCGCGAGCTTGGTCTGACCACCAATGGGCGCGGCGCGCGCGGTGGCTCTTCCGTGACGCCATCCTCCACCAATCTCGCCATCGAGCCTGGCGAGCGGTCGCCGGAAGAACTGATCAAATCGCTCAAGACCGGCTTCTACGTCACCGAGGTGTTCGGCCAGGGCGTCGACATGGTCACTGGTGAATACAGCCGTGGCGCCTCGGGCTTCTGGATCGAGAATGGCGAGTTGGCCTATCCGGTCGCCGAGGTCACCATCGCCTCGAACCTGAAGACCATGTTCCTCAACATGGTGCCGGCTGATGATCTCGACCGCAATTTCGGTACCGCGGCCCCGACGCTCCTGATCGAAGGCATGACCCTTGCCGGAGCATGACCTGACCACTGTCGGGGCCACCGAAGACTTGCCGCTGCTGCGCGATGCCGCCCGCGAGGCGGGGGTCATCGCCATGCGTTACTTCGGCAACAAACCGCAAGTCTGGATGAAGGGCGGCACATCGCCGGTCAGCGAGGCAGACCATGCCGCCGACGCTTATCTGCGCGAAACGCTGCTGGCGGCACGGCCCGATTATGGTTGGCTGTCGGAAGAAACAGTCGACGATCCGGTTCGGCTTTCGGCAGGCCGCACCTTCGTCGTCGACCCGATCGACGGCACGCGCGGTTTCCTGGAAGGCCTGCGCACCTGGTGCGTCAGCGTTGCCGTCGTCGAGCAGGGCCGCACGCTGGCCGGCGTGCTGGAATGCCCAGCGATGGAAGAGACCTATTGGGCGCTGCCCGGCCAGGGCGCCTTCCGCAACGGCAAGCGCATTGCCGTGCGCAAGCTGGCGGATACGGCCGAGATTTCCGGACTGAAGCAGCTGACCGACCTGATGCCGCCCGAATGGCAGGCGCGGCTGAAGCGGGCCCCCTACAGCCCTTCGCTCGCCTATCGGTTGGCCATGATTGCCAATGGCGCGCTGGATGCCACTTTCGTCAAACCGAACGCGCATGACTGGGACATTGCGGCGGCCGATCTCATCTTGCGCGAGGCCGGCGGCCAGTTGCTCGACCAGCATGGCCGCGCCCCACTCTATGCCGGCGAGGTGACCCGTCATGGCGCGCTCGCCGCCGGCAGCGGTGAATTGCTGGCCGTGCTCGCCGGCGTCATCGCCGGACTGGATGCGTGAAAGCGTTTTCCAGAGCGAGATGAATTCATCTCGCTCTGAAGGTTCCAAAGTCGGCGGCTTTGGTCTAGACCTGTCACAAACTCACGATATGTGAAGGACCGACATGGCCGCGGAAGACGGAAAAAAACAGCTTTTGCATCTGGTGTTCGGTGGCGAACTGAAGAAGCTCGGCGGCACCGATTTCCGCGATCTCGACGGGCTCGACATCGTCGGCATCTATCCGGACTATCAATCCGCGCACACAGCGTGGAAAGCCAAGGCACAAGCCAGCGTGGACAATGCCCACATGCGTTATTTCGTCGTCCATCTGCACCGGCTGCTGGACCCCGACAACAAGGCTGCCGGTTGACTTCGATGGAGCATGATCTGGCGAAAGGGCCAGCGAGCAACGCCGAGCCCACGGGCAGGGGACGCAGCCGCACGACCAAGGCCTTCTGGCGCAAGATTCGCGAACCGCTGGCGCAGTCGCGATTCGTCAAGAACGCCATCGCCAGCCTGTTCGCTCAGTTCGTCCGGTTCGTACGCCTCACCAATCGCGTCGTCGAGGGATCGGCGCGGTTTTCGGGCCGGGCCTATGCCGAGTTCGAGCCCGGCATCATCGCCCTGTGGCACGGCCAGCATCTGCTGACGCCAGCCTACTACCCCAAGCGTAAGCCGCTGGTCGCCATGGTCTCACGCAGCGCCGATGCCGAGCTCAACGCGTTGATGTTGGAGAAATTCGGCATCGAGGCGGTGCGTGGTTCGGGCGGACGTGAAAATGCCAGGCATCTCGACAAGGGCGGGGCAAAAGCACTTATCGCCCTGAAAAAGTCGCTCAGTGCAGGCAAGAACGTCGCCATGATAGCAGACATTCCGCACGGTACGCCGCGAGACGCAGGGCTTGGCATCGTTCTCCTGGCGCGCCTCTCGGGTCGGCCGCTTGTGCCTGTCGCCATCACCACCAGCCGCCGCAAGGTGCTGGAGAAGAGCTGGGATAAGACCACCATCAACCTGCCATTCGGCCGCTCGTCGATCGTCATCGGCCCGCCGATCTTCGTGGCCGCCGGCGCCGATGACGCCGAAATGGAGCGTAAGCGTCAGGAAGTGACGGTCGCGCTCAATGCCGCGACCGCCGAGGCCTACCGTCTCGTGGATGCTCCGCGATGAGCGGTCACTGGGCGCGAGTCATGCTGTCGGCATACCGTTTCGCCGGCGCCGCTGCCTATCCGCTGGTCGGACCCTATGTCGCCTGGCGCACCTCGCAGGGCAAGGAGGACCGCAACCGCCGCCGCGAGCGCTATGGTGTCGCCGGCCGCGCGCGTCCCGACGGGCCGGTGATCTGGATCCATGCCGCGAGCGTCGGTGAGACCATTGCCGTCGTGCCGCTGGTCGAAAGCATTCTCGACTATGGCGTCAACATCGTGCTGACGACCGGAACGGTCACCTCGGCGCAGGTTGCCGACGAGCGGCTCGGTGATCGCATCATCCACCAGTATGTGCCGCTCGACCTTAAGCCGGCGGTCAGCCGGTTTCTCGATCACTGGCAGCCGGATCTGGCGATCATCGCCGAATCCGAGATCTGGCCGATGACCATCCTCGAGCTCGGCGCGCGCCGCGTGCCGCAGGTGCTGGTCAACGGCAGGCTGTCCGACCGCTCGTTCAAGTCGTGGAAGAAACGAGCCAATATCGCCGAGGCGTTGTTCGAGAACCTGGCTCATGTGGTGGCGCAGTCTGATGTCGATGGCGAGCGGTTTCTCGCTCTCGGCGCGCGGCCGGTTACGGTGTCGGGCAACCTCAAGGTCGACACGTCGCCGCCGCCTGTCGACGAACGGGTGCTGGCGACGCTGCGGCGGCAGATCGGCGCGCGCCCGACCTGGGCGGCGATATCGACCCATGACGGCGAGGAGGTGGTCGCCGCCGAGGTCCACGCGACACTGCACAAGCGTCACCACGGTCTTCTGACGATCGTCGTTCCACGCCACCCCGATCGCGCCGAGGTCCTGGCGGCACAGATTTCCGGCATGGGCCTGAAGGTCGCGCGGCGCAGCAAGGGCGACAGGATCACTGCCGACACCGACATATTGCTCGGCGACACGATCGGCGAGATGGGGCTCTATCTCAGGCTGACGGAAATCGCCTTCGTCGGCCGCTCGCTGACCTCCGAGGGTGGCCAGAACCCGCTGGAGCCGGCCATGCTCGACACAGCGGTTCTCGCCGGGCGCAATGTGCAGAATTTTCGCGAGGCCTACCAGCGTCTGCTCGACAGTGGCGGCGCCAAGCTGGTGCGCGATCGCGACATGCTGGCCGGCGCCGTCAATTTCCTCCTGACCAACGAAGTGGCGCGCCACGAGATGATGGCGGCGGGCGTTGCGACCGTCGACGAGATGCGCGGTGCGCTGGCGCGCACGCTGAAATCCCTTGAACCCTACATCCAGCCGCTGGTCGTCAAGTCGCGCCTGAAGGGCGCGAACGGGCGCTAGCGTGGCCTCCGAAGCACCACCATTCTGGTGGGAAGAGCCGGACTGGCGGGTCCTGGCGCTGTCGCCGCTGTCGGCCATCTACGGGGCCGCCGCCGGCCGCGGCATGCGGCGAGCCAAGCGCGAGAAGATCGAGGCACCGGTTCTGTGCATCGGCAATTTCACCGTTGGCGGCACCGGCAAGACCCCCGTGGCCATCGCGCTCGCCGAAAAGGCCAAGCGCATGCATCTGAAACCCGGCTTCCTGTCGCGCGGCCATGGCGGCTCCTTCGCCGAGCCGCATGTCGTTGATATCGATCACGACAGCGCCAGGCATGTCGGCGACGAGCCGCTGCTGCTGGCCGAACACGCGCCGGTGGCGGTGACGCCGAACCGCGCCGCCGGCGCCCGGCTGCTGCTCGAAAAGCATGGCTGCGATTTCCTGATCATGGACGATGGGTTCCAGAGCGCCCGCATCCACATCGACTACGCGCTGGTCGTCGTCGATGCGCGCTACGGGATCGGCAATGGCCGTGTCATCCCGGGCGGTCCGCTCCGGGCCAGGGTCGTCGACCAACTGGTCTTCACCAGCGGGCTGTTGAAGATGGGCGAGGGCACCGCAGCCGACGCCGTGGTCCGCCAGGCGGCACGCGCCGGCCGGCCGATCTTCGAAGCCCACACCGAGCCGAACGGTAAGGCAAGGCTTGCCGGCAAGCGGTTCCTGGCCTTCGCCGGTATCGGCCATCCCGAGAAATTCTTCGACACGGTCCGCGAGGCCGGCGGCGAACTGGCGTTGACGCGGCCGTTTCCGGACCATCATTTCTATGCAGAGGACGAACTTGCAGAGCTGGCGGCGACCGCACGCGCCGAGGGGCTCGGCCTCATCACCACCGCCAAGGATGCCGCCCGGCTGCGCCATGGCGCCTCACAGGACTTTGTCGACCGGCTCGAGGTGCTGGAGATCGACACGGTTTTCGAACTCGACAATGTTCCCGAGCGCATCATCGACGAAACGCTCGATGCTTGGCGCCAGCGCAAGCTGAAGGGCTAAAGCAATTTCAGGAAAAGCGTGGAACGGTTTTCCGTCCGGAATTGCGTCAAAACAAAGAGCTAGAGCGGTTCGCCGTTTCCGTGAAACGGTGAACCGCTCTAGCCGCGCTTACGCAATTCCGGATGCACCTCGATTTCGCGGCGCAGTGAGACAGTAGCGTTGATGTAGGGCTCTTGCCTCGCGACACTCCAGTATTTCAACTCATCGAGCGGAATGCTTTCGCCTGTCACCGCGCAGCGCACGAATGCGCCGGGGCTGGTAACCTGGAAGTCGCCATCGAGATAGCGGATGCGGGCTTCCTTGCCGCCGGGGCCTTCGAAACGGTTCATCATGCAGGGACGCCGAGGTTCATGGGGATTTCATCGCCATAAATTCCCGGCGAGGTCAAGCATGTGACAAGCTTGAGACAATGCTGACACCCTATTGTTGGGGAGAAAAACGCTGATGTCGGGGCACTATGGACATTTCCTCCGCCCGCCTTGCCGCCTTGCTTAGGGAAACGATGACGCCGCAGGCCGTGCCGTCGGCAAAGGCCGACCCAGTCATGACGGCACTGGTCAAGGCGCTGGTCCAGCCGCCTGCGCCGTCCATGCTTGCGCAACAGACAGCACCCGCGCTGTTGGCTTTGCCTGCGGCGCCGATGGTCGTCAAATCGCAACAGATCGCGTCGGCTGGCATCGTCGAGGCCTATCTTGCCCAGTTCGTGACGGGGGAAGAAGTGGCATTGGCAACGGTCGTGGCGAGAAAGGCAACGCCTGAAGCCGAAACGCAGCGAGCCGTCTTGCCACCTTCGGCAACGGCTAATGACAATGCTCCTGCAAGGGTTGCGGGGTTGTCATTGCTGTCGCTTATCCCGCCGCAGGCTCCGGTCCCGCGCAACGCTGCCGCACTGGATACCCCGGCGGGCCCGCAAAGGCCGGCCAAGCAATCCCATGGTGCGGCGCCGAACCCCGAGCACCTGCTGGTGAAGATCGGCTTCGTTTCGACAATGGCCGGTTTGCTAGGAACCGTGGTCCTTGGGTTCGTTCTCTTGATGCTGCGCTAACCCTCGGCTTCGATGAAGGCTTCCATCTTTTCCGGCGACAGCCCTGCCTGCACCGCGATACGGCGCGCCAGTTCCGCCGCGGCGGCACGGGGCCGTCCCATCGGCCGGTCGAGCCAATAGGATACCGGATTGAGCGCGGTGCGCCCGTCGACGGGAGTGATGCGGCCCGACTTCAATTGATGCCCGGTCAGCGGTGGACGCGCCAGCGCGATGCCGAGCCCATAGGCGGCGGCGTCGAGCACCAGATTATAGTCCTCGAAGCGGCGGTCCTGCGGGCGCGGGCGATAGTCCATGCCTTGCGCGGCAAACCAGGCGCGCCAGGCTGACGCGTCGGAATCGTTGATCAGCGAATATTTGAGCAGTCGGGCAGGGTCGCCGCGGCCGATCTCGCGGGCAAGCTCGGGCGAGGCGACGGGGAAGACATGTTCCTCGAAAAGCTGCACCGAGATGCGGCCCGGAATGCCGCCGCGGCCGCAGCGGATCGAGAGATCAATGCCCTCATCGGCAAGGTCGGCCTGGCGGATGTCGACGTCGAGCACGATGCGCAGCTTGGAGGGATCGTTCTCCAGCGCCGCCATGCGCGGCATCAGCCACAGCCCGCTGACCGAGGGGATCGAGGTCAATCGCACCACGGCGGTGCCGCGTGGTTCCACCCAGCGGTCGGAATGGCTGGAAATCAGCGCGAAAGCCTCCGCCGTGCGCAAATGCAGCCGGTTGCCTTCGATGGTCAGCGAGACGCCGCGCGCACCGCGATCGAAAACTTTCAACCCCAGCCAGTCTTCGAGCTTGGCGATCTGCCGGCTGACGGCACCGTGGGTGATGTTGAGCTTTTCGGCGGCCGCCGAAAAGCTGCCCGTTCGCGCCGCCGCGTCGAAGGCGCGCAGCGTTTCGAGCGGTACCATTGTGTCTGAGCTGTGATCCATAGTCACAGGTGATCCTCGATTTGGTCGTTTGTCAACCGACCCGAAAAGGGGTTTTCTGCCATTCAGGACCGAAGAACACGAGGACAGCGAGATGAGCGCAATGACCAGCACGTTGAATTCGACACAACGGATGGACACCACGGCAGCCATCGCGGTGGCGCTGACGGTGGTTGGCTGGGCCTCTGCCTTTCCGGCGATCCGCGCAGGCCTCGCCGCCTTTGGGCCGCTGGAACTGGGTGCGTTGCGCTTTGCCATTGCCGCTGTGCCGGCGGCGATCTTCCTGGCCGCCAAGCGCCCGGCGCTGCCTAGGCTGGACGAAGTGTGGCGCCTGGTCTTTGGCGGTGCCATCTTCGTCGCGCTCTACACCGTAATGCTCAATTTCGGCGAACTGACCGTCTCGGCCGGCGCCGCCGGCTTCATCATCAATGTCAGCCCGATCTTCACCGCCATCATGGCAATGGCGCTGCTTGGCGAGCGTTTTTCGGGCATGGCCTGGGCCGGCACGGTGATTTCCTTCGCCGGCATTGGCGTCATCGCCATGGCCGACGGGCATGGCCTGCACTTCAACACCGGCGCGCTGCTGGTGCTCGGTTCGGCCTTGTGCTCGGCCGTCAACACCATAGTCCAGAAGCCGCTGTTTGCCCGCCATCATCCGCTGACCATTTCTGCCTCGAACATGGTGCTAGGCGCACTCTGCCTGTCGCCCTTCCTGCCGTCAGCCTTTTCGCAAGCGGTCGTTGCAGATACCGCCGGCCTTGGCGCCGTCATCTTCCTCGGCATCGTGCCCAGCCTGATCGCCTATGCCGCCTGGGCGACCGCCCTGTCGCGTCTGCCTGCGGCACGTGCCTCGAACTTCCTCTACCTTGTCTCGCCAATGTCTGCCCTGATCGGCTTCTTCTGGCTGGGCGAAGTGCCGACCCTGCTTGGCATCCTCGGTGGTGCGCTGGCGCTCGGTGGCGTGATCGTGGTGAATTTGAAGAGGTAAAACAAAAGGCTGGAGCCGTTTCCGAACTCAAATCCCGAGCCGTGCTCGTTGCGATGCAGACACGCGCCAGGCGGGCGGCTATGGTGAGCCGCTTGTGTGGAGCGGGGTCGGGATGGGAAGACTGTTCATATCAGCAATTTTTTCTGTGCTGCTGCTGAGCGGGGAGGCCGCCGCGGGTTGGTATCACGTGGAGAATTACGAAGGGTCCATCGGTTCCCAGCCCGTTCATGTCTCGCTTCAGACATATGACAGCTTCGGCAGCGGCATGACCGTCGAGGGAAGCTACTTCTACGACGCGAAGCAAAGCCCGATAGCGGTGTTCGGCAAGCTCAACGGCACCAGCCTCGTGCTCTGCGAGATCTCGAATGACAAGGAATTCGACCGGATATTGGTGGTTGGATCAAAGATCCCCGTCGACACCACCGGATGCCCGTTTTCCCTCGACATGGCTGAAAGCGGCGCGACAGGCACCTGGAGCAAGGGGGCAGACACGTATCCCGTCACGCTCAAGAAGGTCGCGAGCCTGGACGATACCGGCGACCCAAAGATCGACGGGGCCATCGAGATTCCCTTCTGGGCCGAAACAGCCGCCCACAGGTTTGCCGGTGTTTATACGAACACCGACTCAGGCACTTGCATGGCGAAAATGCAGGTCATCAAAAAGAGCAGCAGGAAGGTCGTTCAGGAGATCGCCTTCTATGATGATGGCTGCAACGCCGGCATGCTGATGACGTCCATCTATGCGAACGTCCAGAAGTGGGCCGAGCGAAGCGAGGACATCATTTCGGTGAATTTTCGAGGTGGCGGCGCCGGATATACGATGGACTATGCCTTTGACCGCAAGACCAAAAAGTACCGCCAGAGGAAATGAAACGGGACGCCGATAGCAAGACCTCAACGCCGGCCGAACAGCCTTTCGATATCCGCCAGCTTGAGCTCGATATAGGTCGGGCGGCCGTGGTTGCAGGTGCCGGAGCCGGGCGTCGCCTCCATCTGCCGCAGCAACGCATTCATCTCCTCGGCCTTGAGCAGGCGGCCGGAGCGCACTGAGCCGTGGCAGGCCATGGTCGCGGCGATCTTGTCCAGCCGCTCCTTCAGCGTGTCGACCGTGTCGTTGTCGGCGATCTCGTCGGCGAGGTCGCGCACCAACTGCTGGACATTGGTTTCGCCGAGCATCGACGGCGTCTCGCGCACTGCGACGGCGCCGGGGCCGAAGCGCTCGATACCGAGGCCGAAGCGGGCCAGCGTTTCCGAATGCATGGCAAGCCGTTCGGCATCCTCTTCCGGCAGATCGATGATTTCAGGCAGCAGCAGCATCTGTGAAGGCACCGGCCGCGAATGCAGCGCATTTTTCAGCGCTTCGTAGACCAGACGCTCATGCGCCGCATGCTGGTCGACGATGACGAGCGAATCCCTGGTCTGCGCGACGATGTAGTTCTCATGCACCTGGGCGCGCGCCGCACCGAGCACCGCACCAAGCAGCGTCTCGGCCGCCTCATCCTGCCCGGCGCGCGCATCGGCGCTGGCAAGCGGGCCGGCATCGAACGCCGCCTGCTCGTTTTCGCGTAAGCCGCGTTGATCGAAGCCCGCGCCCTCGAAACCCATGTCGAGCGGTCGCTGCGGCGATCGGGCCGGGTCGAAGCCGGAGGGGCCTGACGCTCGGTAGGCCGCCTCGTAGCTGCGATGACCGTTGGCCGGGCCGCCGTGACCGTAGGATGCGGCGCCCGGGCGGAAGGCCGCCATCATGCCTGCGGCACCCGTGGTGGCGGCGCGCATGCCGGAATCGGCCAGCGCCTGGCGGATGGAACCGACGATCAGCCCGCGCACCAGGCCGGGATCACGGAAGCGCACATCGGCCTTGGCCGGGTGGACATTGACGTCGACGATGGCCGGATCGAGTGAAAGAAACAGCACCGTCACTGCATGGCGGTCACGCGGCAGGACGTCGGCGAAGGCCCCGCGAATGGCGCCGGCGATCAGCTTGTCGCGCACCGGCCTGCCGTTGACATAGGCATATTGCTGCAGCGCATTGGCGCGGGTGAAGGACGGGATCGACACGTGGCCGGTCAGGTGCACGCCTTCGCGCATCGCCTCGATGGCAATCGAATTGTCGGGAAAATCGGCACCCATTACCTGGGCGACACGGCGCAGGCTGCCTGCCGCACTGTCGTCCGTCGCCGGCAGTTCCAGTGTCGAGCGGTCCGAGCCGGCCAGCGTGAAGCGCACGGCGGGGAAGGCGATGGCGATGCGCTTGACCACGTCACTGGTCGCCGAACTCTCGGCGCGCTCGCCCTTCATGAATTTCAGTCGAGCCGGCGTTGCGAAGAACAGGTCGCGCACCTCGACGGTGGTGCCGCGATTGGCCGCCGCCGGCTTGACGGGCAGGACGCGGCCACCCTCGATGCCGATCTCGGCGGCACTGTCGCCGGCGGCGGTGCGTGACCGGATCGACAGCCGCGACACCGAGCCGATCGACGGCAGCGCTTCGCCGCGGAAGCCGAGCGAGCGGATGTCGTTGATATCCTCGGTGAGCTTGGAGGTGCAGTGACGCGCGATCGCCAACGCCAGCTCCGGTTCGGGGATGCCGGAGCCGTCATCGGTGACGCGGATCAGGTTCAGTCCGCCGCCGGCGGTGACGATCTCGACGCGTGAAGCACCGGCGTCCAGCGCGTTCTCGACCAGTTCCTTGACCACGCTTGCCGGACGCTCGATGACTTCGCCTGCGGCGATCTGGTTGATCATCGTTTCGGAAAGCTGGCGGATGGGCATGGCGGCACTATAGGCGGATTCGGGGTGTGCGGGAGAGGCATAATCGTGAGAGCGGTGGATCAGTTCGCAGCACGGATTACGCCTGCGCGGCCAGCCAGTCGCGCACCTTGCGGGCATTTTCGCTGAGTTCCCGGTTCTTCGGCCAGACGACATAGAACGCCTTGCCGGTCTTCATCACATGATCCGTCACCGGCACCAGCAGGCCCGATGCCAGCAGCCGCTCGGCGAGGTGCCGCCAGCCAAGGGCGATGCCTTGCCCCTCCATGACTCCTTGGATCACCAGGCCATAGTCGTTGATGCGCAGGCCGCGTGCGGTATCGCTGAGATTGGCGCCGGCCGACTGGAACCATTCGTCCCAACTGGCCGCCTCGCGATACGGCTCTTCCAGATGGATGAGGCGGTGCGTGGCCAGTTCTGCAGCGGATTTGGGCAGGCCGAACTTTGCCGCATAGCTGGTGCCGGCGACGGGAAATATCTCCTCGTCGGCCAGGGGCAACGAGTGATAGTCCGGCCAGTCCCGAGGCTCGCCGCCGCGCACGCCGAGAGGGATGCCTTCCGCGATGATGTCGAGGTCGCGGTCGGCGGTCTGGATGCGCAGGTCGATGCCCGGCAGTTCGTCGCGGAATTGCTGCAGGCGCGGCATCATCCAGAAGGAACCGAAGGCCGTCGACGCGGCAAGCGTTACATGGCCGCCACTTGCCTGCAGGCGCAGATCCTCCGCCGATTTGCGGATATGCGACAGGCCGAGCGAAACGTCGGCGTGGAAGCGCTCGCCGGCCTCGGTCAGGATGACCTGGCGGTGCCGGCGCTGGAACAGCTTGGCGCCAAGCTGTTCTTCCAGTCCTCGCACGGCATAGGAGACGGCGGCCTGCGTCATGCCGAGTTCTCGCCCGGCGGCGGTGAAGCTCGACAGCCGCCCGGCCGCCTCGAAGACGATCAGGCTGCCGGCGGAAGGCAAGAGGTGGCGCAGGCTTCGCATAAGCCCAGCTTATACAAGAGATCAGGATTTTCCAGCGTCACATCGCCATTTTGTCTGCGTAGATTGTCCTCAGGAACAAGATGGAGGCTCCATGAACGCACCGGCCGCCGAGACGACAATCGAACCCGCCAAGCGGCGTGAGCGCGGCGGTGGCCGCATCGCCCGGCGTGAACTGCGTTCGCACGGCTCGGAAGGGCTCAGCCGGCCCTACATCGTGCGCAACATCCCGACCTACGACATCCTGTCGGAAGAGAACCTGCTTCGTATCGAGGCGACCGCCGACCGGATCCTGGCCGAGATCGGCATCGAGTTCCGCGACGACCCAGTGGCCCTGGCGCACTGGAAGCGGGCAGGGGCGTCCATCGACGGCGCTCTGGTCAAGTTCGAGCCGGGCATGCTGCGCGAGATTCTCAAGACGGCGCCCGCGAGCTTCACCCAGCATGCGCGCAATCCGGCCAATTCGGTCGAGATCGGTGGCAAAAGCGTCGTCTTCTCGCCGGCCTACGGCTCACCCTTCGTCATGGATATCGACAAGGGCCGCCGCTACGGCACGATCGAGGATTTCCGCAACTTCGTGAAGCTAGCGCAGTCCTCACCCTGGCTGCACCATTCCGGCGGCACCATCTGCGAGCCGGTCGATGTGCCGGTCAACAAGCGCCATCTCGACATGGTCTACAGCCACATCAAATATTCCGATCGAGGCTTCATGGGCTCGGTGACGGCAGAGAGCCGCGCCGAGGATTCGATCGACATGGCGCGCATCGTCTTCGGCCGTGATTTTGTCGACAAGAACTGCGTCATCCTCGGCAATGTCAACGTCAATTCGCCGCTGGTCTGGGACGCGACGATGACGACGGCGCTGCGTGCCTATGCTCGCGCCAACCAGGCGGCTGTCATCGTGCCGTTCATCCTTGGCGGCGCCATGGGCCCGGTGACCAATGCCGGCGCCATCGCCCAGTCGCTCGCCGAAACCATGGCCGGCTGCGCGCTGACCCAGCTTGAACGGCCCGGCGCGCCGGTCATTTTCGGCAATTTCCTATCCTCGATGTCGCTGCGTTCGGGCTCGCCCACCTTCGGCACGCCGGAACCGGCGATCGGCTCGATGGTCATCGGGCAACTGGCACGGCGGCTGAAGCTGCCGTTGCGCTGCTCCGGCAATTTCACCACCTCGAAGCTGCCCGACGCACAGGCCATGAACGAAGGCACCATGTCGATGCTGGCGGCTGTGCATTGCGGCGCCAACTTCATTCTGCATTCGGCCGGCTTCCTCGACGGCCTCCTGTCGATGTCCTACGAAAAATTCGTTATGGACGCCGATTTCTGCGGCGCGCTGCACACCTATCTCGACGGGGTGAAGATCGACGACAACCAGTTGGCGCTCGACGCCTTCAGGGAGGTTGGTCCCGGCAGCCATTTCTTCGGTTCGGCCCATACCTTGGCCAACTACGAGACAGCCTTCTGGGATTCCGAGATCGCCGACAACGAACCTTACGAGAAGTGGGAGGCTGCCGGATCGGAAGATGCCGCCATTCGCGCCAACCGGCGCTGGAAGAAGGCGCTGGCCGAATACCAGGCACCGCCGCTGGACCCTGACATAGACGAGGCACTGCAGGACTTCATGGGCCGTAAGAAGCTTGAGATGGCGGACGCCTGGTACTGAACATCCGAGAAGGGCGATCAACGCCACGTATCGAACAATGCGAAAGAAGCGGAGGAAAAAATGACATTCTTCAGAAGCAGTGGCGATCGCGTGCCGAGCGCTATCGAGGCGATGGCGCAAGACGCACGTGCGGGCCGCATGGACCGACGCGAGTTCCTGGCGCTGGCAAGCGCCTTCGGCGCATCGACGGCGCTTGCCTATGGCATGATCGGCCTTGCCGCGCCGGATCGGGCCTTGGCCGAAGAACCGAAGAAAGGCGGAACGCTGCGCGTCTCGATGTCGGTGAAGGGACAGAAGGATCCGCGCACTTACGACTGGGTGGAGCTTGCGAACATTTCGCGCTGCTGGCTGGAGCCGCTTGTCCGCTACACCAGGCAATTCACATTCGAGCCGGTCCTGCTCGAAAGCTGGGATATCAACGACGACGCCACCGAATATGTGCTGCATGTGCGCAAGGGCATCACATGGAACAACGGCGACGCTTTCAACGCCGATGACGTCGCCTACAATCTGACGCGCTGGTGCGAGAAAGGCGTCGCCGGCAATTCGATGGCCGCACGTGTCGGCGCGCTGATCGACGCAAAGACCGGCAAAGCCAGGGACGGCGCGATTACCAAGGTCGACGACAACACGGTCAAGCTGAAACTCAGCGAACCTGACATTTCGCTGATCCCGAACTTCACCGACTATCCGGCTCTTGTCGTTCACCGCAACTTCGATGCCGATGGCGCCGATCCGATCAAGAAGCCGATCGGCACGGGAGCGTTCGAATTGGTCTCCTACGATGTCGGCCAGAAGGCTGTCGTCAAGCGTCGTGAGAATGGCAAATGGTGGGGCGGTGAAGCGCCACTCGACAGTGTCGAATTCATCGACTACGGCACGGATTTCAACGCTACGGTGAATGCTTTCGATTCCGGCGAGATCGACCTCAATTTCGAGTCGCCCGCCGACTTCATCGATATTCTCGACAAGATGGGCCTGGAGAAATCCGAGGTCGCGACAGCGACGACACTCGTTGCCCGCACCAACATCACCCACAAGCCCTATGACGACCAGCGGGTGCGCAACGCTCTGCAGATGGCCGTCGACAACAACGCGGTTCTAGAACTCGGCTATGCCGGGCGAGGCACCCCTGGTGAAAACCACCATGTCGCCCCGATCCACCCTGAATACTATCCGCTGCCCAAGAAGACACGCGACGCGGCCGGCGCCAAGAAACTGATGGCGGAAGCCGGACAGGCCGACTTCGAGCATGAACTGATCACCATCGAAGACGACTGGCAGAAGAACACCGGCGACGCCATCGCCGGCCAGTTGCGCGATGCCGGCATCAAGGTCAAGCGTACGGTGCTGCCGGGTTCGACTTTCTGGAACGACTGGACGAAATATCCCTATTCCATGACGATCTGGTACATGCGTCCGCTCGGTGTCCAGGTGCTGGCGCTTGGCTACCGCACCGGCGAGGCGTGGAATGAATCCGCATACTCCAATCCCGATTTCGACGCCAAGCTCAAGCAGGCTCTTTCGCTGATCGACGTGGCCAAGCGCAAGGAGGTGATGAAGGATGTCGAGCAGATCCTGCAGGATTCGGGCGTCATTGTTCAGCCGTTCTGGCAGAAGCTCTTCAGCCACATGAACAAGAAGGTGAAGAACTACGGTGTCCATCAGACGTTCGAGATGGATCTCCAGAACGTCTGGCTGGACGCCTGAAAGCAAGGCGCTGCAGGACTTCATGAGCCGCAAAAAAGCCGATATGCAGGATACGTGGTATTGATTGGCCCAAGCCGTCAAAAGCCGGAGATCCTGCATGAGACTGACATTGCTCGCTGCCGCCCTTTCGATAGCCTTGCCGGCGACCGCCGTCGCCGGACCGGCGTCCAACGCCGTGAAGTTCTTCTATGTGCCGGCGGTCAAGTTCGAGGCCGACGAACAATATCGGGATCGGTTCACCGAGCCGGTGACGAAACTGTTCGACCTGAACGACCAGGCAACGAAAAAGAACCCGGACGAGGTTGCCTGCATCGACTTCGATCCTGGTCTTGATGCCCAGGATTTCGATCAGAAGACCGTCTCGAGAACGCTCAAATTGTCTGAGAAGCTAGATGGCGACAACGCAGAGGTTACCGCGACCTTCAGCCTTTTTTCGGAAGGCGACGATTCCAAACGTGAAATGGTCTGGTCGCTCAAGAAGATCGACGGCCAGTGGAAGATATCGGACATCGCCTCCAAGACCAGCGACTGGAAGCTCAGCGCGCTGGAATGCATGGCCGGCCAGACACCGGAGTGATGCGATGGCTCGTCGCCCGTTCCTGGCACTGTCGACCATGTGCCTGCTGGCGGTGGGTCTGAGCGGTGCCGACGCCCAAGGTCTGTTGGGTGCGCCGCCGGCAAACGCCCCGGCTGACGCTACGCCGGCCGACAGCGGGGCGCCGCCTGCAAATGCGCCCGGAACCGGGGTGGAACCGGCAACGCCCCCGGTTGGATGGTCGCCAGCCGAAGCCGCGCCAGCCGCACCGATCCAGCCGGGTTCGCCGACAGCGGTGGTGCGGCCGTTTTACGATCAGGTCGGGCTGGAGATCGATCCGTCAGAGCGCAGCCATTTCATCGATCCGGCGAAAACCGTGCTCGACAAGAGCGACGCCTTGCGCAAGTCCGGGCAGGGCGAGTGCCTCGACCCCAACATGGCGCTAGACAATGCGGACTATGACAAGGCCGAGATCGACAAGAGCCTGAAGACGCTGGAGGCGGTCAACGGCGACCAGGCCAAGGTCATCGTCGCCTTCGTCATCTCAGGCAATCCGCACCGGCTGGAGTGGAAATTCAAGAAGGTCGACGGCGAGTGGAAGATCACGGACCTGTTGTCGGTGACCGGCGAATGGGCACTCAGCCAATATCAGTGCGAATGATCGGCGAGTTCACCCGCGCCCGCGATAGGGCGCGACCCCGGTGTCGGGCAGCCAGCTGCCTTCCGGCGGAGCACCTGTCTGCCAGAACACGTCGATCGGAATGCCGCCGCGCGGATACCAATAGCCGCCTATGCGCAACCACAGCGGCTTGGTTGCCGCCACAATGCGGCGGCCGATCATGACGGTGCATTCTTCATGGAAAGCGCCGTGATTGCGAAACGAGGTCATGAACAGCTTGAGCGACTTCGATTCCACCAGAGCCGCGTCAGGTGCGTAGTCGATGACGATGTGGGCGAAATCCGGCTGGCCGGTGACCGGGCACAGCGAGGTGAATTCCGGGCAGACGAAGCGCACGATCGCTGGCGGCCCGTCGCCGCGGGCAAACGGCACGGTTTCCAGGACCGCTGCTTCGGGGCTCTGTGGCGTCTCGACCCTTGTGCCGAGTTGGGTAAGGTCTTTTGTCACGGTCATGGGCGGTGGCCTCGTTCGATTTTGCCGCTCATTAGCATCGGACCGAAAAGTGCGCAGCGGTTTTCGGATGAATCCGATGATTAAAATTAGATCTGAAGCAGCGCACGCTGCTTCAGCACAATTTGAAACAGCAGGAAGACGATGACCTCCAACGATCCGCTTCTCCAGCCCTATCAGCTCAAACATCTGACGCTGAAGAACCGGGTCATGTCGACCAGCCATGAGCCGGCCTATTCCGAGGAAGGCATGCCGAAACAGCGCTATCGGCTCTACCATGCCGAGAAGGCCAAGGGCGGCATGGCGCTGACCATGACCGCCGGATCGGCGATCGTCTCGCGCGACAGTCCGGCTGCCTTCGGCAATTTGCATGTCTATGACGACAGGATCGTGCCGTGGCTGGCGGAGCTCGCCGACGCCTGCCACGAGCACGACTGCAAGGTGATGATCCAGATCACCCATCTCGGCCGCCGCACCGGCTGGAACAAGGCCGACTGGCTGCCGGTGCTCTCGGCCTCGCCGGTGCGCGAGCCGGCGCATCGTGCTTTTCCCAAGACGATCGAGGACTGGGACATCGAGCGCATCGTTGCCGACTATGCTTCTGCCGCCCAGCGCTGCCATGCCGCCGGCCTCGACGGCATCGAGTTCGAGGCCTACGGCCATCTGATCGACGGCTTCTGGTCGCCGGCCACCAACCAGCGCGACGACGAGTTCGGCGGTTCGCTCGACAACCGCCTGCGCTTCACCAACATGGTGCTCGAGGCCGTGCGCGCGGCGGTCGGCGACAAATTCGTCGTCGGCATCCGCATGGTCGCCGACGAAGATTTCGAACAGGGCCTGTCGAAGGCGGAGGGCATCGAGATCGCGACGCGGCTGGCCGGCTCGGGCAAGGTCGATTTCCTCAACATCATCCGCGGTTCGATAGAGAGCGATGCGGCGCTGACCAAGGTCATACCGGTGACCGGCATGCGCTCTTCGCCGCATCTCGATTTCGCCGGCGAGGTGAGGGCGGCGACGAAATTCCCGACCTTTCATGCGGCGCGCATTTCCGACGTCGCCACCGCGCGCCACGCCATCGCCACCGGCAAGCTCGACATGGTCGGCATGACCCGCGCCCACATCGCCGATCCGCACATCATGAAAAAGGTGATGGAGGGCCGCGAGCACGAGATACGCCCATGTGTGGGCGCCACCTATTGTCTCGACCGCATCTATGAAGGCGGTGAAGCGCTGTGCGTCCACAATGCGGCGACCGGCCGCGAGGCCGATATCCCGCACATCATCGTCGAGACAGAAGGGCCGAAGCAGAAAATCATCGTCGTCGGCGCCGGCGCCGGCGGACTGGAGGTGGCGCGGATCGCGGCCGAGAGAGGCCACAAGGTGACGGTGCTTGAAGCGTCGAGCCAGGCCGGCGGCCAAATTCGGCTGGCAACGCAGAACCCGCGCCGCAAGGAGTTGATAGGCATCATCGACTGGCGGCTTTCCGAGCTCGACCGGCTCGGCGTCGAGATCCGCTACGACACCTGGGCGGAGAAGGACGACGTTCTGGCGCTGTCGCCAGATGTGGTGGTGGTCGCCACCGGCGGATTGCCGCAGAACCCGCCGCTGACGGCGGGCGACAATCTGGTCACCTCAAGCTGGGACATCATGGCCGGCAGCGTCAAGCCGGCCGAAAATGTGCTGCTTTATGACGACAATGGCGGCCATCAGGGCATGGGCGCGGCCGAATTGATCGCCAATGCCGGCTCGAAACTCGAACTTGTTTCGCCGGAGCGCTTCTTTGCCCCGGAAATGGGCGGCATGAACCATGTGCCTTACATGCGCGCCTTCCAGGAAAAGGGCGTCACCATCACCATCAACACACGGCTGCGTTCGGTGCGGCGCGAGGGCAACCAGTTGATCGCTGAACTGGCCTCGGATTTCGCCGATGGCTGGCGCGGCGAGCGCAGGGTCGACCAGGTGGTGGTCGAGCACGGCACGCTCCCGCTTGATGATCTCTACCTCTCGCTGAAGCCGCTATCGAAGAATGGCGGCGCGGTCGACTATGAGCGTCTGGTGAGCGGTGGCGACATCTTTCCGGCCCGCAATCCGCAAGGCAGCTTCGTAATGTTCCGCATTGGCGACGCGGTCGCCTCGCGCAACATCCATGCCGCCATTTATGACGGCATCAGGTTCGGCTTGCGGATCTGAACTTCGTCATTCGCGAGAATTGGTGGCGCGCGGTCGGACCTGCGTACGAGAGCCCGTGTACTTCGGTCCGGCCGCGCGCCCGCACGTCATTGGCTTGTCGCCAGACAACGTACGATTCCGTGAGGTTTTGCTGCGCCTCAGACCATCCTGGCGACAGCCATGCACAGCACCGTGACGACCAGCAACCAGGCGGCAATGCGTTCGCCCGTCGCCATTCTGGCGCGCAGTTGCGTCTCGGTTTCCGCATTCGCACCGGCAAGTCGTCTGCTGGGCGCCCTGACCATGGCGCCGAGCACGCCGGCGGCGGCCAAAGCGGCCAGGATGCCAAGCGCGAGCACCATTTCCATCGAGCCGAAATAGGCGCCGTGGAAAAAGTACCAGAGCAGCGCTCCGGTCGGGAAAACCATGCCGGCCGCGCCCATCTGCGGCTGGATGAAGCGTTCGGCCCGGATATCGGGGTCGCGCGCCAGCGTAATCGTGGTGCCTGCCCAGAAAACGCCGGCCATGACATGAAGGCCGATAACGACGATGTAGACATACTGCATGACCGGATCTCCTCTCGCGTCCGCCACTACCGATATAGTTAGATGTCGAATGATTAGATGTCAATGCGTAAGCTGGAGCCAGTTCCATCCGTGGAGAACACCGTCTAGTGTCCATGCATGACGCCTTTTGAACGCCCGCCAGTCGGTATGAATCTTGGCCGAACCGCCAAGCTGGTTGCCCAGGCTTTCGACGCTGCCCTGGTCGAGGCCGGTGGTACATTGCCGGTCTGGCTTACATTGCTGTCGGTCAAGTCGAGCAACCTGGCCAATCAGCGCGAGCTTGCTGGCATGATCGGCATCCAGGGAGCGACACTGACCCACCATCTCAACGCGATGGAGGCGCAGGGCCTGCTGACGCGTCGCCGCGATCCCGTCAACCGCCGGGTTCATCTGGTCGAATTGACTGCGGCCGGAGAAGCGATGTTCGAGACATTGCGCAAGGCCGCGCTTGCCTTCGACAAGCGGCTGCGGGTCGGGCTGTCCGACGAGCGTCTGGCGGAGTTCGCCCAGGTGCTGGCGGCGCTGCGGGGCAATGTGGGAGGGTAGGGAGCGCGCTCCCGATCATCGGCTCAGTCGTCGTAGCCCTGGATTGTTCCAAAGGTGTAATGGCGCAGCTTCAGCGCGGTGATCAAATTGGTCAGCTTCGTCGGTCGCCAGTTCGATGGCCACTTGTCAAGGCGGACTCGGTCGCGTCTACGCCAGGCTCCCCTGCAGCACCGTCAGCTTGGCCTTCTTCGGCATGCGGGCGGTCAGCCATTCCAGCGCCTTGTCGTGCGGCATCGGGAAGGCGATGGAATAACCCTGCACCTGGTCGCAGCCGATCGCCATCAGCGAATCGAGCTCGGCCTCGGTTTCGGCGCCCTCGGCAACGATCGAGATACCAAGGCCACGCGCCAGCTCGGTGATGGCGCGCACGATCTTCGAGTTGTCGCCATTCTCATGGATGTTCTGGACGAAGCGGCGATCGATCTTCAGCCGGTCGATCTCGTTCGGGTTGACATGGCTGAGCGAGGCATAGCCGGTGCCGAAATCATCGAGTTCGAGATGGACGCCGGCTGCCCTGATTTGGCGCAGCTTTGCCGCGATGCCCGTCTTCTCGTCGTCGAGGATGACGGATTCGACGATTTCCAGCGACAGTTTCTGCGCCGGCAGCCCGGCCCTTTCCAGCGTCTCGAACAAAAACGCATCGAAATCGTGCTCGCGCAGTTCGGTACCGGAAACATTGACGGCAAGTCGCCCGAAGGCAATCCCGGCGCGGTTCCATTCGGCCGCCTCGTTGATCGCCTTGGTGATGACGATGCGGCCGATCTCGGGCATGAAGCCGCACTTCTCGGCGACCGGAATGAATTCGCCGGGTGGGATCATGCCGCGCTCGGCATGGTTCCAGCGCACCAGCGCCTCGATGCCGCTGATCGTGCCGTTGCTCAGCGAGACCTGCGGCTGGAAATAGACCTGGAAGGCCCGCTCCGCGATGGCGACCTTGATGTCGTGCTCGAGCTGCTTGCGATAGTCGAGTTCGCGGCGCAACTCTTCGGAGAAGAAGGAGAAGTTGCCGCCGCCCAGCTTCTTGGCGGAATAGAGTGCCAGATCGGCGTGGACCAGCAGATCCTGGGCATTGTCGGCGTCGATCGGATAGACGGCGATGCCGGCGCTGGCGCCTGGGAGAATGGTCGTGCCCTGGAAGACGATCGGCTCGTTGATGTGCGCCAGGATGCGCCGGGCAAGCATGTTGATGTCTTCGGTGCCGCCGGCGCCGCCAAGGATCATGACGAATTCGTCGCCGCCCAGGCGCACGCACAGATCCGACGCCCGGCAGGAATCGCGCATGCGCTGCGCCGTGACGACCAGCACATAGTCGCCGGCGGCGTGGCCAAGCGTATCGTTGATCTGCTTGAACCGGTCGAGGTCGAGCTGGACGACGGCAAGGCGTTCGCGACGCCGGTGCGTGCCCTTGATCAGCGTGTCGAAATGATCGGTCAGGAACGTGCGGTTGTGCAGGCCGGTGAGGCCGTCATGCACGGCGATAAAGGCCATGGAATTGCGCGCGTCGATCAGCTCATGCGTCTTGCGCAGGATGGCGTTCGACATCGGCCTGAAGATGAAGAGCGCCACCAGTATGATGACGCCGAGGGTGGCGTAGAACAGCGTGCGGTGGAGGGCGAGCAGCTTTTCGGAGCGCCCGTCGGCATTGGCGCCGATGCGCTGGCCAAGCGCGGCGTAGCCCGACAGGGTCGCGTTGGCGACAGAAGCATCGAGATTGACCCGTTCGTCGCCACCCTTGTAGCCGCCATTGCCGGTGAATTGCGATTCATAGGCTGAGATCAGGCGGTCGCCATTGGCGATCAGCCCGACCGAGAAGTAATCGAGGTGGAACGGCTTGGCGAAAAGCACGCTCTCGATCGACTTCGGGTCGAGCTTGGCCGGCGATTGCGGATCGGCTCCCGTCTGCTCGAGCAGCAAATTGTAGTTCGTCTCGAACTCCGCCGTTGCCTGCTTGAGCGCGCTGACCAGCGCCGGCTGCTTGTCGCGCGAACCAGCACCCGTTGCACTGGCAAGGAAGACGATGCGCTGCGACAGCGTCTTTTGCGTGCTGACAATGTCGAGCAAGGTGTGGTTGTGCTGCTGGGTGGCCATCGTCTGCTGCAGCAGGATAAAGGAGGCTATCACCATGGCCGCAATGATCAGCAGGGCCAGCCAATAGCCAGCCTTGATCAGCAGTACGAGCTTGCGTGAAACGGTTTGCACCGGCTGCTGCGACATTTTCGGGGGCGGCCCTCTCGCCAACGGATTCCTGTATGAGCACCATTGATCTGCAAACGTTAACAGGACCGGAAATCGACAGCCGGCCGGCAAGGGGGAGCCGTGGAAAGATCGCGAAATGGTTATCGGCTCGTTTAGCGCCGTACCGACATTTGAGCGGTCGTCAGCCAGCCGCATTTGTCGTGGCCTCGCTTGCGCGGTCGCAAGACAATCCACATCGAGGCCACATCGGGCCGCTTGCCACCAATCCGGTCGTTTTTGCGATGGATTTTTCGCGCGGACGAGACGACAGTCGGTCCACGTCAAACGAGGCCAGATCATGACCGCAGCATTCCTCTCCCACATCGACAGCGAGCTCGCCGGGCTCAAATCGGCCGGCCTCTACAAATCCGAGCGGGTGATCTCTTCGACCCAGTCTGCCGAGATCGAGGTCGCCGGGCAGAAGGTGCTCAACTTCTGCGCCAACAACTATCTCGGCCTTGCCGACAGCGCCGACCTGCGCGCGGCGGCCAGCCAGGCGCTTGATCGCTATGGCTACGGCATGGCATCGGTGCGCTTCATCTGCGGCACGCAAGAAGAGCACAAGCAGCTCGAGGCCACGATTTCATCTTTCCTCGGCCTGGAAGACACCATCCTTTACGGCTCCTGCTTCGACGCCAATGGCGGCCTGTTCGAGACGCTGCTCGGCGAGGAAGATGCGATCATTTCCGATGCGCTGAACCATGCCTCGATCATCGACGGCGTGCGGCTGTCGAAGGCCAAACGCTTCCGCTACGCCAACAACGACATGGCCGACCTCGAGGCGCGCCTGAAGGAAGCCAAGGACTGCCGCTTCCGGCTGATCGCCACCGATGGGGTGTTTTCGATGGATGGCATCATCGCCAATCTTAGGGGTGTTTGTGACCTCGCCGAGAAATACGACGCTATGGTGATGGTCGACGACAGCCATGCGGTCGGCTTCGTCGGCCAGGACGGCCGCGGCTCGGCCGAGCATTGCGGCGTCGAAGGCAGGGTCGACATCATCACCGGGACGCTCGGCAAGGCGCTTGGCGGCGCCTCCGGCGGCTACACTTCGGGCAAGAGGCAGGTGGTCGAGTGGCTGCGCCAGCGCTCGCGGCCTTATCTCTTTTCCAACACGCTGATGCCTGCGATTGCCGGCGCTTCGATCAAGGTGTTCGAACTGATCCGCAATGGCGATGCCATGCGCGAGCGTCTCTATGCCAATGCGGCGCGGTTCCGGTCGCAGATGGGCAAACTCGGCTTCACGCTGGCCGGAGCCGACCATCCGATCATTCCAGTGATGCTGGGCGATGCGAGCCTGGCGCAGGAGATGGCTGCGCGCATGCTGAAGCGCGGCATCTATGTCATCGGCTTTTCCTTCCCGGTGGTGCCCAAGGGCCAGGCGCGCATCCGCACGCAGATGTCGGCGGCGCATTCCAGCGCCGACATCGACCGCGCGGTGGAAGCGTTTGCCGCCGTCGGGCGCGAACTCGGGGTCATTTCCTGACAGGCCGGAATCGAAAAGCGATTCCGGATCAAGAGATTCAAGGGACAAAAGCATGTCGAACATGATGAAGGCGTTGGTGAAGGCCAAGGCCGAACCGGGCATCTGGATGGAAGAGGTGCCGGTGCCGGAAATCGGCCCCAACGACGTGCTGATCAAGATCAAGAAGACAGCGATCTGCGGCACCGACGTCCATATCTACAATTGGGACCAGTGGGCGCAAAAGACGGTGCCGGTGCCGATGGTGACCGGCCATGAATTCGTCGGAACGGTCGCCGATTTCGGCGCGGCGGTGACGGAATACAAGGTCGGCCAGCGCGTGTCGGGCGAAGGCCACATCGTCTGCGGCCATTGCCGCAACTGTCGCGCGGGGCGAGGGCATCTATGCCGCAACACGCTTGGCGTCGGCGTCAACCGGCCCGGCGCCTTCGGCGAGTATCTGGCGATCCCGCAGCACAATGTCGTGCCGATCCCTGACGACGTCCCGGACGAGATCGCCGCCATCTTCGATCCCTTGGGCAATGCAGTCCACACGGCATTGTCCTTCGATCTGGTTGGCGAGGACGTGCTTGTCACGGGCGCCGGACCGATCGGCATCATGGGCGCGCTCGTCGCGCAGTGCGTCGGCGCGCGAAAAGTAGTCATCACCGACATCAACCCGGTGCGGCTGGCATTGGCGAAAAAGCTCGGCGTCCAGCATGTCGTCGATGCGTCCAAGGAAAAGCTGCGCGACGTCATGCCGGCGCTCGGCATGACCGAAGGCTTTGATGTCGGCCTCGAAATGTCGGGCGCCGCACCCGCCTTCCGCGACATGATCGACACCATGAACAATGGCGGCAAGATTGCCATTCTGGGCATCGCGCCGACCGGCTTCGAGATCGACTGGAACAAGGTCATCTTCAAGATGCTGCATCTCAAGGGCATCTACGGCCGCGAGATGTTCGAGACCTGGTACAAGATGATCGCGCTGGTGCAGGGCCCGCTCGATGTTTCCGGGCTTATCACGCACCGCATCGGCATCGACGACTTCCAGGCCGGTTTCGATGCCATGCGCAGCGGCAGTTCCGGCAAGGTGGTCATGGACTGGTAGCCACCAGTCCTAGTTCTGGCCAAGGTTCTTTTCGAGTGCGGCCAGTCCGTCGGCGATCGCTCCGCGTTCGCCGACGCTCAATTTCGACAGCAACTCCCGCTCGAACGCCTTCGCCAGCGGCACCATTTCACGGTAGGCGGTAAGCCCCGCCCTGGTCAGTGTCAGGTGTTCTACACGGCGGTCTTTCTCATCCGGGCTTCGGGTGAGCCAGCGCCGCCGTTCGAGTTCAGCCACGGCGCGCGACACCTTGGTCTTGTGCATGGCCGATTGCTCGCCGATCGTAGACGCCGTCATGGTGCCGTGCTGGCCCAGCCCGGAAAGGGTTCGCCATTCCGGCCGCGTCAGGCCATGGCTGTCCTTGTAAATCCGGGAGAATTCGCGGCTGACGGCGTCGGCAAGCCGGTAGAGCCGGTAGGGCAGAAAATTTTCCAGATTGAGAATTTCAGGCGCGTCGGACGCTTCGCTCTTGATCGCCATTTTCTCAAAGCCGCCATTGATGGTTACATTTTCGATGGTTACAGATGAAACCAGTTTGGTCAATTGAGATCCATTCCGGGAGGAAGCAATGGCCTTTTCCTACATGCCGGGTTTCGGCAACGACTTCGAAACCGAGACGCTGCCCGGTTCGCTGCCACAAGGACGGAACTCGCCGCAGCGGCCGGCCTACGGGCTCTACGCCGAGCAGCTTTCGGGCTCACCTTTCACTGCCCCGCGCGGCACCAATGAGCGCTCCTGGCTCTACCGGATCCGGCCGAGCGTCAAGCACACCGGCCGCTTCAAACCGGCAAACTATCCGCTGTGGAAGAGCGCACCCAATGTCGGCGATCATGAACTGGCGCTTGGCCAGTATCGTTGGAATCCGGTGCCGATGCCGAAGGAGCCGACCGACTTCATCGCCGGCATGCGCAGCATCACCACCGCCGGCGACGTGCTCGGGCAGACGGGCATGGCAGCACACATCTATGTCGCCAACCGCTCGATGGTTGATGATCATTTCTTCAACGCCGACGGCGAGTTGCTGGTAGTACCGCAGGTCGGCGCTTTGCGCTTCGTGACCGAGATGGGCGTCATTGAGCTTCGGCCAGGCGAGATCGCCGTGCTGCCGCGCGGTCTGGTCTTCAAGGTCGAGTTGGTCGACCCGCAAGTGCGCGGCTATGTCTGCGAGAACTACGGCGCCAAGCTGACGCTGCCCGACCGCGGCCCGATCGGCGCCAATTGCCTGGCCAATCCGCGCGATTTCAAGACGCCTTGCGCCTGGTTCGAGGAGAAGGAAACGCCTTGTCGGCTGACAGTGAAATGGTGCGGCAATTTCCATGTCACCGAAATCGGCCATTCGCCGCTGGATGTCGTTGCCTGGCACGGCAATTACGCGCCCTACAAATATGATCTGGCGACGTTTTCGCCTGTCGGAGCGCTGCTGTTCGACCATCCCGATCCGTCGATCTTCACGGTGCTGACGGCACCGAGCGGCGAGGAGGGTACCGCCAACATCGATTTCGTCATCTTCCCACCGCGCTGGCTGGTGGCCGAAGATACGTTCCGGCCGCCCTGGTACCACCGCAACATCATGAGCGAGTTAATGGGCCTGATCCACGGCCAGTATGACGCCAAGGAAGAAGGTTTTGTTCCTGGCGGCATCAGCCTGCACAATCTGATGCTGGCCCATGGACCGGATGCGCCTGGCTTCGAAAAGGCCTCGCGCACGGACCTGAAACCGGTCAAGCTCGACAACACCATGGCCTTCATGTTCGAGACGCGATTTCCGCAGATGTTGACCCGCTACGGCGCCGAACTCGAAACCCGGCAGGACAATTACATAGACTGCTGGGCGGACCTGAAGAAGCGTTTCAACGGCACGCCCGAGGGCGACTGGTCTTGAGCGGCGAGCCAATGCCGGATCGGCTGGTGATTTTGGGCTCGAAGGGTGGCCCTGCGCTGCGGCCAGGTGGTCCATGGCCGAGTTCGTCGCTGCTGCAGATCGGCGGCCGTACGGTCGTTGTCGACTGCGGACTTGGCGTGACGCGTGGTCTGGTCGATGCCGGCATCAGCCTGAAGGCGCTCGACCTGATCTTCATCACGCATTTGCATTCCGACCATGTGCTGGAACTGGGGCCGTTGATCCACACCGCCTGGACGGCGGGTCTGGCGACGCCCATCGGCGTGTTCGGCCCGCCCGGCACGGATCATTATTGGCGGCGCTTTTGCCAGGCGATGGAGTTCGACATCGAGATCCGCATCGTCGATGAGGGCAGGCCGGATATTCGTGAGCTGGTTTCGATCGTCGAATTCGGCGAAGGCCAGGTGGTCGAGCGGGGCGGCTTGACCGTTTCGGCGCTGCGCGTCGAGCATCCGCCGGTGACCGACTGTTTTGCGCTGCGCTTCGAGCACAGCGGGAAAAGCGTGGTTTTCTCCGCCGATACGGCCTGCTTTCCGCCGCTCGCCGATTTTGCCCGGAGCGCGGATATCCTGGTCCACGAGGCCATGCTGGAAGAAGGCATCGAGCGGCTGGTGGCCAAGACCGGCAACGGGGCGCGGCTGAAAGACCATCTGCTCGCCAGCCACAGCTTTGCCGAAGAGGCCGGGAGCATCGCCGGCGATGCCGGCGTCAAGAGACTGGTGCTCAATCACCTCATTCCGGCCGACGATCCCGGGATCGGCGAGGCCGACTGGATCGCCGCTGTCAGGAAAACGTGGGCCGGCGACTTGACGATCGCCCGCGACGGCCTTGTTGTGAAGCTAGCATGATCCCGAACCGAAGGACCGCGTCAGCGAAAAGTGGGAACCGGTTTTCGGAAAAGATCGTGCGCAAGACAAAAAACCAAAGCGGCGGGAAAGCTGCACAAGGAGAGGAAACCGCATGAAGCTTGCCACATTGAAGGACGGGACGCGCGACGGAAAACTCGTCGTCGTCTCGCGCGACATGACACGCTTCACCGACGCCTCGTTCCTGGTACGCACGCTGCAGGCGGCGCTCGACGACTGGCGCCGCATTGCCCCGCACCTCGCGACAATAGCGGAATCGCTGGAGAACAATGCGATGCCGGCGGAGCGCTTCCACGAGCATGACGCCCATTCGCCGCTGCCGCGTGCCTATCAATGGGCTGACGGCTCGGCCTATGTGAACCATGTCGAGCTGGTGCGCAAAGCGCGCGGCGCCGAGATGCCGGCGAGCTTCTGGACCGAGCCGCTCATCTACCAGGGCGGTTCGGACGCCTTCATTCCGCCGCGCGACCCGATCCGCATGGCCGACGAGGCTTTCGGCATCGACATGGAAGGCGAAGTCGCTGTTGTCGTCGACGATGTGCCGATGGGCGCAAGCCTCGATGAAGCGCGTGCCGCGATCCGGCTGGTGATGCTGGTCAACGACGTCACGCTGCGCGCGCTCACCGGGCCGGAGCTGGCCAAGGGTTTCGGGTTTTTCCAGTCAAAGCCGTCCTCGGCGTTTTCGCCTGTCGCGGTCACGCCGGACGAACTGGGCGACGCATGGGACGGCGGCAAGGTCAGCCTGCCGCTGCTCGCCGATCTCAATGGCAAGCCGTTCGGCCGGGCCAATGCCGGCGTCGACATGACCTTCGATTTTCCGGCGCTGATCGTTCATGCCGCGAGGACACGGCCATTGGCCGCCGGCACGATCATCGGCTCGGGGACCGTGTCCAACAAGCTCGACGGCGGGTCGGGCAAACCTGTCTCGGCCGGTGGCGCCGGCTACTCCTGCATCGCCGAACTGCGTATGATCGAGACCATTGTATCAGGCGAACCCAAAACGCCGTTCCTGCGCTTCGGCGACACAGTACGCATCGAGATGAAGGACAAAGCTGGGCATTCGATCTTCGGCGCCATCGAGCAGAAGGTCGAAAAATACGAGAGGTAGGGGCATGACGGGGGACGCAGTCTATCTGCTGGCCGGTGTCTGGGCGCTCGCCATACTGGCGGTCTTCATCCAGGCGATCCGGCTGAGCTACCGCATCGAGGCGCGCTCGCCCGACCTGACCAACCGCAGCGGCTTCCCGCGCAAGGCGATGATGTTCCACACCCTCACCAACATGAATGTCGCGCGGGATGAGGAGACGCAAGCCATGCGGCGACGCATGAACGGGCTGCTGTTGATCGTTCTCGCCGGATTCGCGATTATGGGGGCAGGTTTGCATCTGGTGCGGGCAGGGGGATGATCTCGTGAACCTGCTTGACCATCTGCGCCGTATGGCCGGCAACAATCTCTGGTCGAATGCCCGGCTCTGCCGCGCGGTGTTGTCCCTTCGGCCCGGCGAGGTCGAGGCCGCGCGTATCAGCTTCTTCCCGTCGATCAAGGCGACGCTCAACCACATCCTTGCGGTCGATCTTCTCTATCTCGATTTTCTCGAAGAGGGTGGTCTCGGTGCTGCCGCCCATGACGACTTCGTGTCATTCGACGAGCCGGGGGCGTTGTTTGCCGCCCAGGTCGCAGCCGACCGGCGGCTGATCGCCTTTTGCGATAGGCTATCGGAGGCTGATCTCGACCGGCAGGTTATCACCGACCGGCGTGAGGACGGCATGATCCCCGAGCGGATTGGCGACATCCTCGCCCACGTCTTCCTGCACGACATCCATCATCGCGGCCAAGTGCACGCCATGCTCTCGGGCACGTCAGTCAAGCCGCCGCAACTCGACGAGTTCCTGCTCGATTATGATTTGAAGCTGAGGAAAGAAGAGGTCGAGCGGTTGGGGCTAGAAATCTGATTTCGCGCATGACCCGAAGATGGGTCATGCGCTATCCGCTCGACCTGAAGCCTACTCCGCCGCTTGAACCTTGATCACCCCGCGCTTGATCTGATCCTGCTCGATCGATTCGAACAGCGCGCGGAAATTGCCCTCGCCAAAGCCTTCGTCGCCCTTGCGCTGGATGAATTCGAAGAAGATCGGGCCGATCACGGTCTTCGAAAAAATCTGCAGCAGGATCTTGGTCATGCCGCCGTCGACGACGCCTTCGCCGTCGATCAGGATGCCGTGCTTCTTCATCCGCTCGATCGGTTCGTCGTGGCCATTCACCCTGTCATACGACATGTCGTAGTAGGTTTCCGGCGGGCCGGGCATGAACTTCAGCCCGTTTTCGGCCAGCCTGTCGGTAGCGGCATAGATCTCGTCGGTTCCGACAGCGATGTGCTGGATGCCCTCGCCATTGTACTTCTTCAGATACTCGGCGATCTGGCTGGTCTCGTCCTTGGACTCGTTCAGCGGAATGCGGATCTTGCCGCAGGGCGAGGTGATGGCGCGGCTCACCAGGCCGGTAATCTTGCCGTCAATGTCGAAGAAATGGATCTGTTTGAAACCGAACAGATTGCGGTAGAAATCCCACCATTTGTCCATCTGGCCGCGATAGACATTGTGGGTCAGGTGATCGAGATAATAGAAGCCGACGCCTTCCGGCCGCGGGTCGCGCGCGCCCAGCCACTCGAACTCGGCATCATAGGCCGAGCCCTTCTTGCCATAGGTTTCGATGAAATAGAGCAGCGAGCCGCCGATGCCGACGATCGCCGGCACGTCGAGCACCTTGTCGGCGCCTTCGTAAGGCGTGGCGCCCTTGGCAACGGCATGATCGAAAGCGTGCTTGGCGTCGACCACCCGCCAAGCCATGGAGGCGGCGCAGGGGCCGTGCTTGTCGACGAATTTCATCGCATGCGAGCCGGGCTCGGCGTTGACGACATAGTTGATGTCGCCCTGGCGCCAGATGGTGACGTCCTTCGTGCGGTGCTTGGCCACCGCGACATAGCCCATGCGGGTGAACAGTTCGGCCAGTTTCGCCGGCTCCGGATGCGCGAACTCGACGAACTCGAACCCATCAGTGCCGGCCGGGTTGTCCTTGCTGATCTTGGCCGGCGGGGCGTCGTGCGGGAAGGGACCCATGGCATTCCTCCGGAAACTGGCTTGGCCTGAAAAGGCCATTTGATGCCATCATAGCGCAGACGGGGTGCATGGTGCTTGCATTCAAACGCTTGAAATGATGATGTCATGCGTGAAACGTGCATGATATGAGATAAGGCCATGGATGGGACGCGTATTGATCAGTTCGACCGCAAGATAATGGCGCTGTTGCAGGGTGATGCGCGGCTAACCAACAACGATCTTTCGGAGCGGGTGAACCTGTCGGCGTCGCAATGCTCGCGCCGCCGCCAGCGGCTGGAGGAGGACGGCTTTATCAAGGGCTATCGCGCCGTTCTCGACCGCGACAAGCTCGGGTTTTCCCTGGTCAACGTCATCTCGGTGACGTTGGCCACTCACAACCGCGACAATGCACAGCGCTTCGGCGAACTGGTGGCGCGGCTGCCCGAGGTGCAGGAAGCGCACGCGCTGACCGGTGAGATGGATTACATCCTGAAAGTGGTGACGCCCGACCTGAAGTCGCTGTCGGAATTCGTCAACGGCGTGCTCCTGCCGCACGAATCCGTGCAGCATGTGAAGACAGCGATCGTGCTGGAAACGCTGAAGGAAACCGGCGCGCTCCCGATTTGACCTTGGGCTGATCTAATCCTTCGACTGCTGGATCAGCCCATAGAGATTGGTGCAGCGGGCGCCGGAGCGGCAATAGGCGAACACCGGGCCGTCGAGCTCATCCAGCGCCTCGGCCTGATCCCCGACATTCTCGGCTGTGATCTGGCCGCTGATGACGGGGATGTAGCGGAAGGCGAGGCCCGCGGCTTCGACCGCTGCCTTGACGATGTCGGCCGAAGGCTGGCCGGGCTGTTCGTCATCGGGCCGGTTGCAGATCACGCTCTTGAAGCCGGCTTCCTTGATGGCGGTGACGTCTTCCGGCTGGATCTGGCCCGAGACCGAATAGTACTCGCTGATTTCGCGGTATTCCATGGTAGTGTCCTCGCAATCTGATTTGACGGGAATCTTGCCATTCCCTGACGTGGCCGGCAACACGAATCCTATGCCGCAGCCGGTTGAGCGAGCCTTGCCCTGGCGAAGCGTGCCACCATGATGCCAGCAATCACCGCCGCGACGAAGAACGCCGTCGCCGAATAGCCAAGGCCAAGGGCAGGGATGGCTCCGCCGGGACAGAAGCCGGCAATGCCCCAGCCGATACCGAAGACAGCGGCGCCGCCAACCAGTTCCGTGTCGATGACCCGCTTTGTCGGCAGTGCGAAGGCGGTTTCGAACACCGGCGTCTTGCGCCGACCGAATACGAGCCGATAGCCGACGAAGGCGACCGCAAGGCCGCCACCCATGACGAAGATCAGACTCGGATCCCATGTGCCGGCAATATCGAAGAAGTTCAGTACTTTTGCTGGATTGACCATGCCGGAAATGGCGATGCCAAGGCCGAAAACCCCGCCGATCAGGAATGCCGAGACGAGCTTGTTCATGCTCTCAGCCTCCGATCACGTGGCGGATGATGAAGACGGTGGCGAAGGCGTTGACCATGAAGGTCGCGACCGCCACGATCGAGCGTGGCGACAGACGCGCTATGCCGCAAATGCCGTGCCCGCTCGGGCAGCCGCTGCCGAAATGCACGCCGAGGCCGACCAGGAACCCGCCGACGGCAAGTGCCAGCGTTGAAACGGGCACGCTGAAGGCGATCTGCCCGCCGATGGTGATGAACAGAAGCGGCGCCGCCACCGCACCAACGAGAAAAGCGGCCCGCCATTGCCAATCAGGCGCAAGCGGCGGAAGGATTCCGGTAAGGATGACGGTCATCCCGGCAATCCGGCCATGAAAAGCCATCAGCAGCACAGCCGACAGGCCGATGAGAGCGCCGCCAAACAGCGACTGGAACGGGGTGAAATCTGTCATGGAGAGCCGGCTTTCGAACTGAGGTGCGGACCGACTATAGCGCAGATATACATTTCCAGCGGAAAATCCGGCCGGGCTATCTCCGCCCGGCCGGGCGGTAGGTGTTGACCAATTAGCTGCCGAGAATGGCGCCTTTAATCTGACGGATGTTGTTGTGCATCATGTCGATATAGGTAGCAGCCGGACCGTCGGGCTGCGACAGCGCATCCGAATAGAGCGTGCCGCCCACCTTGATCCCGGTTTCGCTGGCGATCTGCTCGATCAGGCGCGGGTTGGTGATGTTCTCGACGAAGATCGCAGCCGCCTTGTCCTGTTTCACTTGGGCAACCAGCTTGGCGACGTCGGCGGCGGACGGTTCGGAATCGGTCGAGATGCCTTGCGGGGCGAGGAAGGTCAGGCCGTATGCGTGTTCGAAATAGCCGAAGGCGTCGTGCGAGGTGATGACCACGCGCTTCTCCTGCGGGATCGAGGCGATCGCCGCCTTCACTTGACCTTCGACCGCGTCGAGCTTCTTGGTGTAGGCGGCGGCATTGGTCTGATAGCTGACGCAGCCTTCCGAATCGGCCGCGCAGAAGGCTTCGGCGATGTTGTTCACATAGATCCTGGCATTGGCGATCGACTGGAAGGCGTGCGGATCGGTGACCGTCTTGCCGCCGGCGGTGCCGGCACCTTCGGCCGCGTCGGCGTCAGCGAATTCAGGCTTGAAATCGATTGGCGTCACGCCCTTTGTCAAGGTGATGATCGAGGCCTTGGTGGCGCTGGCATCGACCAGCCGCTGCAAGAAACCTTCGAAATGCAGGCCGTTGACCAGCACGATATCGGCCTTGGCCATGGCCACCGCATCGGCCGGGCTCGGCTCGTAGACATGGGCGTCGCCATCCGGCCCCACGATGGTGGTGACGTCGATACGGTCGCCGCCGACATTCTTGGCGAAATCGGCAATGACGGTGAAGCTGGCGACCACTTTCAGCGGTGCCGCGTAGGCCGACGACGCGCCAAAGGCGGTTAATGTTATAACGCTCATCGCCAAGGCGGCCTGGATCGATTTCAGCATGGACGGGTCTCCTTTTAGGGGCGGGGGATCAGGCCGTTCTGTGACGGTGGTGGATGATGCGCGCGCGCAGAATGCCGCGCGTGCCAAACAGGATCGAGGCGAAATAGACGACGCCGGCCGACAGGATGATCGCCGGGCCGGATGGCAGCGACGCGTGATAGGACAGAAGCAGCCCGGCGACGCAGGACGCAAAGCCGATCAGCACCGCCAGCACGCACATCGGCTCGACGCGCACCGTCCAGAAGCGGGCGGCGGCGGCCGGCAGCATCATCAGTCCGACTGACAGTAGCGTGCCGAGTGCCTGGAAGCCGCCGACGAGGTTGAGCACGACGAGGCCGAGGAAGATGAAATGCACCGGACTGCCGAGCCGGCTGACCGAGCGCAGGAACAGCGGGTCGAGGCATTCGGCGACCAGCGCCCGCCAGAAGATGGCAAGGCTGACCAGTGTCACCGTGACGATGCCGCCGATCAGCGTCAGTGCTTCATCGTTAAGCGCCAGCACGGTGCCGAACAGCACATGCATGAGATCGACGCTGGAGCCCCGGATCGACACCATCAGCACGCCGATGGCGAGCGAAATCAGGTAGAACGCCGCCATCGAGGCGTCCTCGCGCTGGATGGTGAAGCGCGAGACGGCGCCGGCGCCGAGCGCGACGATGACGCCGGCGATCAGGCCGCCGATGGTCATCGGCAGGATTTCCAGCCCATAGAACAGGAAGCCGGCGGCTGCACCGGGCAGGATGGCATGCGCCATGGCATCGCCCGACAGGCTCATGCGTCGCAGCATCAGGAAGACGCCGATCGGGCAGGCCCCAAGCGACAGCATCAGCGAACCGATCAGGGCCCGCTGCATGAAGCCGAAATCGGCGAAGGGCGCGATGAAAAGACCGTAAAGCGTATCCATCAGGCGGCCCTCGGTCCGACGCCGTGGTGATGGTCATGGCCATGATGGTCGTGATCGTGACCATGAGCGTGCTCATCCGGCTCGCACCAGGGTGCATTCTCTTCCCAGGCTTCATGGAAGCGGCGGGCGCGCAACAGGTTTTCAGGCTTCAGCGTTTCCCTGGTTTCGCCCCATGCAATTGGCTGGCGGGCGAGAAGCAGTGTTTCGGGGAAATTCTGGCGCACCAGATCCAGATCATGGACGACCACCATGATGGTGCGTTCCTCGCCATGCCAGCGCTTGATCAGGGCAATAAGGTCGCCGACCGTCTTGGCGTCGACGGCATTGAAGGGTTCGTCGAGCAGGATGAGGTCGGCGTCCTGCAACAGGACACGCGCAAACAGTGTGCGCTGCAATTGGCCGCCCGAAAGCGTGTCGATCGGCCGCTTCTCGAAGCCGCCGAGGCCGACCGCCATCAGCGCCTTGCTGACGTCATCGCGATCTTCCTTGGTGTAGCGGCCAAGCAGGCCGCGCCGTGGCCATAGGCCGAGCGAAACCAGATCCACCACCCGTGCCGGAAAGGAGCGGTCGAGCTCCGATTGCTGCGGCAGATAGGCGGCGCGAACGCCGGGGGCGCGGATAACCTCGCCGGCCATCGGCTTCAGGACGCCGACGATACCTTTCATCAGCGTCGATTTGCCGGAGCCGTTGGCGCCGACGACAGCCGTCAGCGAGCCCTTGCGGATAGTGCCGTCGAGATGATGGATTGCAGGATGGCTGCCGTACCCAAGCGTCAGGTCGCGGAATGTGAGGCAGGTGTTTGTCATTCTGCGATCCGTGGGGCGGCGAAAACTGGCTGCGGGCAGCGGCCGATTGGATATGTGATGTTATTACATTAGTCAACAAGCCAATCCGCCGGAATTGCGGCTGGCGGGTCAACTTGCCGTGTGGATATCGTATGCCCTTGGCCCAAGGGGATTCGACCTGGCGACCTTGCCCGAAGCCGGCCGCAACTCTAAAGAGGCGCAACCGCCACAGAAGGAACCATCCAATGAGCATTCGTCGCATCGATGTCGGCCCGCGCATGAGCCAGATCGTCATTCACGGAGATACCGTCTATCTGGCCGGTCAGGTTGGTAAGCCGACCGGCAACGTCGCTTCGCAAACCAGGGACATTCTGGCGGCTGTCGACGAACTGCTGGCCAAGGCCGGCTCCGACAAGACCAAGATCCTGCAGGCGATCATCTGGCTGGCCGACATGAGCACCTTTGCCGAGATGAACGCGGAGTGGGACAAGTGGGTGCCGCAAGGCAACACACCGGCCCGCGCCACCGGCGAAGCAAAGCTCGCCGGACCGGAATACCTGGTCGAGATTATTATTACCGCTGCGATTTGATCGACGGCCTTCTACCTCCGCCTTGTGGGGAGGTCGGACCAAAGGTCCGGGTGGGGGGCGGCGGGGCTGCCCTCCGCTATGGCTCCGGGCGTTCGGCGTTCGAAAAGCCAAATCGTTGGCTTTTCGCCAGCCTGCGGCTCTGGACACGCCTCACCCCTGCGACGGCCTGAACCTTGCCACCAGCGTGTGGCTCTCGGCCGCATAGGTAAAGCGCACATGGGTGACCGGGTGATCGGCGCTCCATGTCCGTCGCTCGACCACCAGGCACGGCGCGCCGGCTGCGATATCGAGCGCGACCGCGATGTGCCTGTCGGCGGCGACAGCACGAATCCGGTGCTCGGCTTCGCTCCACGGCACGCGGCCAATCAGCCACGGTCCTGGTGCTATGACCACGAATTCCTCGTCTGCTGCCTCGGGCACGGCGGTGAGATTGATCAGCCGCTGTTCATGCGCGAATGGCCGCTCGCCGGCGAAATGCCCACACTCCAGCGCCAGCACCGGCCCGGCCACGCCCTGCTCCAGCAGGGCGCGATCCTCGGCGCTGCTGCGCCTTTTGTGTCGAGCGACGCGCTCGTAGCGGTAGGGCAGGCCGAGCGCCTCGACCTCGATCCGGATGTCGTGGATTTCCAGCACCGCCGCTTGCGACTGCGGCCGGCGCACAAAGCTGCCGGAACGGCGGCGGCGTTCGATCAGCCCGGCCTTGGCGAGCTGCGACAGCGCCTTGTTCACCGTCATGCGCGAGCAATTGTATTGCGTGCTCAGTTCGTGCTCGAACGGAATGCGGTGACCAGGCGCCCAGGCACCGGACATGATGCGTTCGCTGATGTCGGACAGGATGCGCTGGTGCAGCGAGACGGTGCCTTCCCCATCCGCGGTCTCGACAATGCTCATGCTGAAAGCGCCGTCATCACGCTGCGAAACCGCCCCGTGATGGCCTCGCGCTTGACATGCCTGCCGCCGCTGACCTGTTTGTGGCCATGCACCCAGACGCAATCGACCTTGCTGCCATTGGCGAAGATCCAGGCGTCGAGGATCGCGTCGCCGGTCTTGCCGGCCAGCGAGGGATTGCTGGCGTCGAGCGAGACGAGATCGGCGGATGCGCCGGCGGCGATCGCGGAGGCGCCTGCACCGAGCGCGACGCTGCCGCCGTCGAGTGCGGCGTCGAACAGCGCCCGCCCGGTCGAGCCGCCGGCAACCGCGAGCACATTGCGGGCGCGGTGGGCGAGGCGCTGCGAATATTCGAGCTGGCGCAATTCGTCGGGCAGGCCGATCAGCACGTTGGAATCGGAGCCGACGCCAAAACGGCCGCCATGTTCTCTGAACAGCGGCGCCGCAAAAGTGCCGTCACCGAGATTGGCCTCGGTGATCGGGCAAAGACCGGCGATGGCGCCACTCCTGGCCATGGCAACGGTTTCCGCATCGGTCATATGGGTGGCGTGGATCAGGCACCAGCGCTTGTCGACCTTGGCATGGCCAAGCAGAAATTCTACCGGCCGCGCGCCGGACCAGGCAAGGCAATCCTCGACTTCTTTCACCTGCTCGGCGATATGGATGTGAATTGGCCCATCAGGCGCAATCGCTGCTACGGCGGTGAGTTCTTCCGGTGTCGCGGCACGCAAACTGTGCGGAGCGACGCCGACGACAGCCTGATTCAACGCGCGAACCGATTCGCGGCATTTCTCAACAAGCCGCGAGAACCGGCTCACATCGTTGATGAATCGTCGCTGGCCCTCGTTTGGTGCCGTACCGCCGAAAGATGAGTGCGCATAAAACACCGGCAGCAGCGTCAGGCCGATACCGGTTTCGCCGGCCGCGGCCGAAATGCGCTCGGCCATCTCGGCGAGGTTGGCGTAGGGTTTTCCATCGCGGTCGTGATGCAGATAGTGAAATTCGCCGACGCGTGAAAAACCGGCCTCCAGCATCTCGACATAGAGCTGCGCTGCAACCGCCTCGACCTGATCGGGCGTCATCGACAGGGCGAAGCGGTACATCACCTCGCGCCAGCTCCAGAAACTGTCGGCGGAGGGGCCGCGAAGCTCGGCAAGGCCGGCCATGCCGCGCTGGAAGGCATGGCTGTGCAGGTTGGGCATGCCGGGCAACAGGATCGCGTGGCGTTCGTCCCCGGCTGCCGCCGCGGCGCCAGGCTGAACGGCTGTAATGCGTCCCTCTGCCAAGGTGAGCCGCACATTGTCGTGCCAGCCATCGGGAAGGAGTGCCTGTTCCGCAAAGATCGCTGCCACTTTTCTCTCCGGTTCTCTGTCTCTCATGCGATGATGGCACTTGCAGTGTGTTTTAATATGTATATACATAATCGTCATCGATTGAAACGGAAAAGATGATGGCCGCAGAGAGCAAAAGCCGGGCAGGGGATCTTCGTCTATGGCGCAATGCGCGCCTGGCGACCATGGCCGAAGGGTCTGCCGGACTTGGCGTCGTCGAACACGGCGCGGTCGCTGCGCGTGACGGCCGCATCGTCTATGCCGGCCCCGAGTCGGAGCTGCCCTCAACACTTGCCCAGGGTGCTGAGACGGTCGATTGCGAGGGCCGCTGGATCACGCCCGGCCTGATCGACTGCCACACCCATCTGGTCCATGCCGGCAACCGCGCCAACGAGTTCGAGATGCGGCTGGCCGGCGCCACCTATGAAGAGGTCGCCAGAGCCGGCGGCGGCATCGTCTCCTCGGTCAAATCCTTGCGCGCCGCCAGCGAGGGCGAACTGGTCACCCAATCGCTGCGGCGCCTCGATGCGTTGATCGACGAAGGCGTAACCACCGTGGAGGCAAAGTCAGGCTACGGCCTCGACCTCGAAAACGAAAGGAAGTCGCTGCGTGCGGCCCGCCAATTGGGTGAACGGCGGCCGGTGACGATCCGCACGACTTTCCTCGGCGCCCATGCGCTGCCGCCGGAAGCCAAGGGCGACAAGGAAGCTTTCATCGATCTGGTCGCCAAGGAGATTCTCCCGGCGGTTGCCGCCGAGGGGCTGGCCGATGCTGTCGACGGGTTTTGCGAGGGCATCGCCTTTTCGCCGGAGCAGATGGCGCGCGTCTTCGACGCGGCCAAGGCGGCCGGCCTGCCGGTCAAGCTCCATGCCGACCAGTTGTCCAACCTGCATGGCGCCGAACTCGCCGCCCGCTACGGTGCGCTGTCGGCGGACCATCTAGAATACACCGATGAGGCGGGTGCGGCGGCGATGGCCAGGGCCGGAACCGTGGCGACGATCCTGCCCGGCGCCTACTATTTCATTCGCGAAACCAAGAAGCCGCCGATCGGCCTGTTTCGCCAGCACGGCGTCAAGATGGCTGTCGCCACCGACAACAATCCCGGCACCTCGCCGCTGACCTCGCTGCTTTTGACCATGAACATGGCCGCGACCCTGTTCGGTCTGACCGTCGACGAATGCCTTGCCGGCGTCACCCGCGAGGCGGCCCGCGCGCTTGGTTTGCTGGGTGAAACCGGCACGCTCGAGGTCGGGAAATCCGCCGACCTGGCGGTCTGGGACATCGAGCGCCCCGCCGAACTCGTCTACCGCATGGGCTTCAACCCGTTGCATGCCCGCATCTGGAGAGGACAATGACCGAACTGACCCTGAAGCCCGGCAATGCGACGCTGGCCGACTGGCGCGCCATCTATCGTGGCGCCGCACTGAAGCTCGACGATGCCTGCCGGCCGAAAATCAAGGCGAGCGCCGAGGCCGTCGCCAGGATCGTTGCCAAGGGCGAGCCGGTCTATGGCATCAACACCGGCTTTGGCAAACTGGCGAGCGTCCGCATCCCGGCCGAAGACCTGGAGACTCTGCAGCGCAACATCGTGCTGTCGCACGCCGCCGGCGTCGGCGAGCCGATGCCATCAGCCGTTTGCCGGCTGATGATGGCGCTGAAGCTCGCCAGCCTGGCGCAGGGCGCCTCTGGCGTGCGGCCGCAAACCATCGAGTTGCTCGAAGCGATGCTGGCCAACGACGTCATCCCGGTGGTGCCGGCGCAAGGCTCGGTCGGCGCCTCCGGCGACCTTGCTCCGCTGTCGCACATGACGGCGGTGATGATCGGTGTCGGCGAATGCTTCACCCCGCATGGACGCTTCCCGGCCAAGGTCGCCTTTGTCTCGCATGGGCTGGAGCCGGTGACATTGGGCGCCAAGGAAGGCCTGGCGTTGCTCAATGGCACGCAATTCTCGACGGCCTATGCGCTGGCTGCTTTGTTCGAGGCCGAAGTGCTCTACCAGTCGGCGCTGGTCGCCGGCGCCTTGTCGACCGATGCGGCCAAGGGCTCTGACGCGCCGTTCGATCCACGCATCCATCTGCTGAGAAAACATCCCGGCCAGATCGAGACGGCGGACGCGCTGCGCAATTTGATGGCCGGCAGCGCCATCCGTGAATCGCACCGGGTTGGCGACGAGCGCGTTCAGGATCCGTATTGCCTGCGCTGCCAGCCGCAGGTCATGGGCGCGGCACTCACCGTGCTGCGCCAGGCGGCCGACGCGCTCGGTACCGAGGCTAATGGCGTCACCGACAATCCGCTGATCTTCGCCGAGGATGACACCGCACTGTCCGGCGGAAATTTCCACGCCGAGCCGGTGGCCTTCGCCGCCGATATGATCGCGCTTGCCGTCTGCGAGATCGGTTCGCTGTCGGAACGCCGCATTGCCATGCTGGTCGACCCGGCGCTGTCCGGCATGCCGGCCTTCCTGACGCCGAAGCCCGGCCTGAACTCCGGCTTCATGATCCCGCAGGTGACGGCGGCGGCGCTTGTTTCCGAAAACAAGCAGAAAGCCTATCCGGCCAGCGTCGATTCGATTCCCACCTCGGCCAACCAGGAAGACCACGTTTCGATGGCGGCGCACGGCGCGCGCCGGCTGATCGGCATGGTCGAGAACGCCACCGCGGTCATCGGCATCGAATTGCTCGCCGCCGCGCAAGGTTGCGATTTCCATGCGCCGCTGGCGTCGAGCACGGCACTCGAGGCCGTGCGCAAGCTGGTCCGGGCCGAGGTGCCGCATCTCGACAATGACCGGTATTTCCACCCCGACATGGAAAAGGCCATCGCCATGGTGCGCAGCGGCGCGACCATCAAGGCTGCCGGCGCGATAGCGCTGCCGTCGATTTGTGGAGCGGCATGATGGCAAGCACGCCCTGGCTCACCGTCACGCCTGGCACAGCCCCGCTGCTGGTGTCGATCCCCCACACCGGCATCGATCTCGCCGGCCTCGAGAACCGGCYGGTGTCACCCTGGCTCGGTCGCCGCGATTGCGACTGGTGGATCGACAAGCTCTATGATTTCGCAGGCGATCTCGGGGCAACTGTCGTGCATACGGCGATCTCGCGCACCGTCATCGACGTCAACCGCGACCCGTCCGGCGCCTCGCTCTACCCCGGCCAGGCGACGACCGGCCTCTGCCCGACCGAGACTTTCGATGGCGATCCGCTCTACCGCGAAGGTGAGGAGCCAGGGCCTTCAGAGGTTGATGAGCGGCGCGAAAAATTCTTCGTGCCCTACCATGCTGCCTTGCAGGCTGAGATCGGCCGCTTGCGCGGGCTGCATGACAAGATCGTCCTCTATGATTGCCACTCGATCCGTTCGGTGCTGCCGCGCCTGTTTGAAGGCACGCTGCCGGTGTTCAATCTCGGCACCAACGATGGCAAGAGCGCCGATCCAACCTTGCAGGTGATGGTCGATCAGATCATGGCCGAGACCGGCGAGGCCTCTGTCGTCAATGGCCGTTTCAAGGGCGGCTGGATCACGCGCCATTTCGGACAACCTCAAGATGGCGTGCATGCGCTTCAGATGGAACTGTCCAACCGCGGCTACATGCGCGAGCCCGATGGCAAGGGCATGCCGGACAACTGGCCTGTGCCTTACGATGCCGAGTTTGCAGCACCCATCCGCGCCACGCTGCGGAAAATCCTTGAGACCGCGATCACCTGGGCGCGCGGCTGACATTCGATCCTTTTATGGAGTGACGCCATGAACAATCCTCGCCACAACATCCGTGAAGTCCGCAGCCCGCGCGGCACGGAAATCAGCGCCCGCTCCTGGCTGACGGAAGCGCCGCTGCGCATGCTGATGAACAATCTCGACCCGGACGTCGCCGAAAACCCCAACGAGTTGGTCGTCTATGGCGGCATCGGCCGGGCGGCGCGGACCTGGAACGATTTCGACCGCATCGTCGCCTCGTTGCGGACGCTGGCCGATGACGAGACTTTGCTGGTGCAGTCCGGCAAGCCGGTCGGCGTGTTCCGCACCCATCCCGACGCACCGCGCGTGCTGATCGCCAATTCCAACCTGGTGCCGCACTGGGCGACCTGGGAAAAGTTCAACGAGCTCGATAAGAAGGGCCTGATGATGTACGGCCAGATGACGGCCGGCTCGTGGATCTACATCGGTACGCAAGGCATCGTGCAGGGCACCTATGAGACCTTCGTCGAGGCCGGCCGCCAGCATTATGGCGGCAATCTCAAGGGAAAATGGATCCTGACCGGCGGGCTCGGAGGCATGGGCGGCGCCCAGCCACTCGCCGCCGTCATGGCCGGCGCCTGCTGCCTGGCGATTGAATGCAATCCGGACTCGATCGATTTTCGCCTGCGCACCCGCTACGTCGACGAGCGCGCCGACACGCTCGACGAGGCGCTGGAAAAGATCGAACGCTGGACCAAGGCCGGCGAGGCGAAGTCGGTCGGCCTGCTTGGCAATACGGCCGAGATCGTCCCGGAAATGTTCAGGCGTGGCATTCGCCCCGATATGGTCACCGACCAGACCTCGGCGCATGATCCCATCAACGGCTATCTGCCGAAGGGCTGGACGATGGCTGAGTGGCGCGAGAAGCGCGTCAGCGACCCGAAGGCGGTGGAGAGGGCGGCACGCGCCTCGATGCGCGAACATGTCGAGGCGATGGTGGCGTTCTGGAACGCCGGCGTGCCGACGCTCGACTATGGCAACAACATCCGTCAGGTGGCCAAGGAGGAGGGCTTCGAGAACGCCTTTGCCTTCCCCGGCTTCGTGCCGGCCTATATCCGCCCGCTGTTCTGCCGCGGCATCGGTCCGTTCCGCTGGGTAGCGCTTTCCGGCGATCCCGAGGACATCTACAAGACCGACGCCAAGGTGCGCGAACTGACGCCCGGCAACACCCATCTGCACAACTGGTTGGACATGGCGCGCGAGCGCATCGCCTTCCAGGGCCTGCCGGCGCGCATCTGCTGGGTCGGCCTCGGCGACCGGCATCGGCTGGGCCTCGCCTTCAACGAGATGGTGGCCAAGGGCGAGCTGAAGGCGCCTGTCGTCATCGGCCGCGATCACCTCGATTCCGGCTCGGTCGCCTCGCCGAACCGCGAAACGGAATCCATGAAGGACGGCTCGGACGCCGTGTCCGACTGGCCGCTGCTCAACGCGCTGCTCAACACCGCGTCTGGCGCCACCTGGGTGTCGCTGCACCATGGCGGCGGCGTCGGCATGGGCTTTTCCCAGCACGCCGGCATGGTCATCGTCGCCGACGGGACGCGTGAAGCGGCCAAGCGCCTGGAGCGGGTGTTGTGGAACGACCCGGCGACTGGTGTCATGCGCCACGCCGATGCCGGCTACGACATCGCCATCGAATGCGCCAAGGAGCACCAACTCAACCTGCCCGGCATTCTCGGCTGATTGGCTGAGCCGATGCGCATCCTGCGGGCAGCCGAATACCGGTCGATGCCGTGGAAGAACGGCGGCGGCGTGACGACGGAGATCGCCGTCTCGCCCGCGGGTGCAGGACTCGACGACTTCGACTGGCGCGTCTCGACGGCTCGCGTCGAATTGAGCGGCCCGTTCTCGCGGTTTGCCGGCATCGATCGAACCCTTGCCGTGCTCGAGGGCGAGGGCATCGTCCTCGACATTGCCGGCTACCCGCCGACATCCATCAACAGGGCGACCGACCCGTTTTCCTTCCCAGCCGACGTGCCGACCGCCGCCGCGCTGGTCGGCGGGCCGATCAGCGATCTCAATGTCATGACCCGCAGAAGCCGGATGACGCATTCGGTCGAACGCCTGGTGATTTCGGCTCCCGTGGAAATCCGGACCGGAGCCGGCACAACCCTCGTCTTGTGCTTGAACGGCGAAGTCATCGTGCCCGCCGCCGAACCGGTTCGCCTCGGGCCGCTCGACACGCTGCTGCCCGATCCGGACAGCGCCGGCCTGCTTGTCCAGGCCGCCCATGAGACAACGCTGTTCGTGATCCGGATCGGCGTCATCTCCGGCAACGATTAAAGCTTGTTTCCAAACATGATCGTGATGCCGGCCAATTATAGCGTAAGCTGACGGCGGGCATCACGAAAAAGCCCGAATCCTCCCCGTCGATCGATCTCGTCGGGAGGAGGGGTGTTCATCGTTGTTTTTCGCTGGGAGATGACGTCCTGTCGTGGCGCGGAAACAAACTTTCGGCAAATGGGGTTTATGCAACCAATTGCATTTGAATCGGTTTTAGGGCCATTGCGTGGCGGTGACGCCGCTGCCTGCCCGCTTACGGAATTTTCAATGAATATTCAGACGAACCCTGCCCCAATCGAGAAGACAAGCGCGAGCTTCCCGGCCATCACCGAAGAGCCGATCCGCTCCAATTACCTGCCTGAAGAGCGTCTTCGGCTGCTCGGTGAAAGTCTGGCAAAAGGCGATCTAACCGATTTGTTCGGCCTGACGCCCTTCGATTTTCAGGCGCGTGTCCGCGACAGCGCCAAGAAGATCCTGGAGGTCTACCGGTCGACCAATGCGGCGCAGGCGAGAGGCGAGACGATCACGCCGGCGGCACAATGGCTGCTCGACAACAATTATCTGGTCGAAGAGACCATTTTCCAGGTCAAGCGCGATCTGCCGCGCCGCTTCTATCGCCAGCTGCCGACCTTGAAACTGCCTGACAATGGCAGCGTGCCACGCGCGCTGGCACTGGCCTGGACCTATGTGGCGCATTCGGACAGTTCCGTCTCGGCGACGATGTTCAAATCCATCGTCCAGGGCTTTCAGTCGGTCGAGCCGCTCAAGATCGGCGAACTCTGGGCGCTGCCATCGCTGTTGCGCTTCGTCCTGATCGAAAATCTCCGCCGGCTGGCGGTCAGGGTCAACCGCACCCGTCAGATGCGCCAGATAGCCAATGATGTGGCGGACAAGGTCCTGGCGACCGACGACAGCGCCGACCGGCAGGCGATCCTGTCCAACTTCAGCGCCCACGCGCAGGACACCACCTTTGCCACCCAGCTGCTCTACCGCTTGCGCGATGGATCGCAGAATGCCGGCAAGGCCCTGGAATGGCTGGAAGGCGAACTCGAAAAGACCGGCTCCGATGCCGAGGAAATCATCATTTCCGAACATCACACGCTGTCCAGCGGCAATGTGACGACGGGCAACATCATTCGCGGCCTGCGCCTCATCAACGACGTCGACTGGACCGTGTGGTTCGAAGGCGTCAGCCGCATCGATACCGTGCTGCGCGAGCGCACCGATTTCGCCGCTCTCGACTTCTTTTCGCGTGACCAGTACCGGACCGCGATCGAGGAACTGGCGCGCCGCTCGGACCTGTCGGAATATCGGGTCGCCGAAAAAGCTATCGAGCTGGCCGGCCACGCCGCCAGCGAGACCATGCTAGGCGACGGTGAAAGCGATGCGGGTCCGATCTTATCCGCCCACACCGATGTCGGCTTCTTTCTCGTCGGCCCACGCCGGCTGGAGCTGGAGAAGGCGATCGGCTATCGGCCCACCATCAGCCAGACGGTCAAGCGCGCCTTCCGCAAGACCGGATGGCTTGGCATTGTCGTACCGGTGTTTGCGCTGACGGCCCTGCTTCTCGTCCTCTCCGGCAATGCTCTTGCCAATCTTGGCCTGTCAGTGCCGTCGATCGTCCTGATGCTGGCGCTGTTTGCCGTGCCGGCCAGTGAGGGTGCGCTCGCCTTCTTCAACACTGTCGTATCGCTGTTCCTGAAACCGACGCGCCTTGTCGGCTACGATTACAGGCACGGCGTACCGCCCGAGGCGCGCACGCTGGTGGTGGTGCCTTCGCTGATCGGCTCGCGCGACGATGTCGAGGAAAACATCCGCAATATCGAGGTGCATCATCTCGCCAACACGGCCGATGAAATCCATTTCGCGCTGCTGTCGGACTGGCCCGACAGCAAGACCGAAATCGATGCGGCGGATACCGAAATCCTCGAATTTGCCCGCGCCGAGATCGCTCGCCTCAACGCCCGCTATCCCTCCGAAGGCGCCCCGCGTTTCTACATCCTGCACCGGCGCCGGCTCTTCAATGCGGCTCAAGGGTCCTGGATGGGCTGGGAGCGCAAGCGCGGCAAGCTGCACGAGCTCGACCTCCTGCTGCGCGGCGACAGCGACACCACGTTCCTGCCGCTCGACGTGCCACTGCCGGAGAACGTCGTTCATGTGATGACGCTCGATGCCGACACGCGCACCACCCGCGATGCGGTCGCGACCCTCGTCGGCAAGCTTTGCCACCCGCTCAACCGCCCGCATTTCGACGCCAGCAAGCGCATTGTCACGGCCGGCTATGCGATCTTGCAGCCGCGCATCACCGCGTCGCTGACCAGCGGCGACGACGCGTCGTTTTTCCAGCGGGTCTTCTCGGCCAACCGCGGCCTCGACCCTTACGTCTTTGCGGTGTCCGACCTCTATCAGGACGTCTTCGGCGACGGTTCCTTCACCGGCAAGGGGCTCTATCACGTCGACGCCTTCGAGGCCGCGCTACAGGGCCGCATCGAGGAGAACACCGTCCTCAGCCATGATCTGCTGGAAGGCGCGCTGGCGCGCTCGGCGCTGGTCACCGACGTCGAACTGGTCGAGGATTATCCGACGCGCTACTCGGTCGACGCCTCGCGCCACCATCGCTGGGCACGCGGCGACTGGCAGCTGCTCGGCTTCATGCTCGGTCCGCGCTCCGGCGTGCCGGGTCTGTCGCGCTGGAAGATGATCGACAATCTGCGCCGCTCGCTGACGCCGATCTTCTGGGTGATGGCGGCGATCGCCGGCTGGACGCTGCTGCCCTTCACGCAGGCTGCGCAGTGGCAGGCCCTGTTGATCCTTAGCCTGTTCATGGCGCCGACATTCGACATCGTCAACGCCATCCTGCCCAAGAGCGGCGACCAGACGCCGCGCGGCCATTTCTCGGCCCTGGCGCGTGACGTCGCCTTCGGCACCGCCATGGTGGCGCTGAAGATCGTGCTGATGGCGCATAACGCCTGGATGATGGGCGACGCCATCGTGCGCACGCTCTACCGGCTGTTCGTCAGCCGCCAGAACCTGCTGGAATGGCGCACCGCCTCGCAGGCGCACAAGGCGGGCGACAATGACGTCGGTTCCTATTACGGCATGATGTATGGCGCCGTGATCATCGGCTTCGTCGGCCTTGCCATTCCGGTGCTGGCCGATTCGACCGGCGCCTTCGTTGCCTTCTTCTTCGCCCTGTTCTGGATTGGCTCGCCCGCCATCGCCAGCTGGATCAGCCGTTCGGCTGAAACCGAGGATCGCTTGCGCATATCGCAGGCTGATATCCATACGTTGCGCACGGTGGCGCGGCGCACATGGCACTATTTCGAAAGCTTCGTGACATCAGAGCATCACCATCTGCCGCCGGACAATTTCCAGGAAAGCCCGGCGCCGGTGGTCGCGCCACGCACCTCGCCGACCAATATCGGCGTCTACCTGCTGTCCGTCGTCTCCGCCCGCGACTTCGGCTGGATCAGCCTGTCCGACGCCATCACCCGCATCGACGCCACCATGACGACGATCGAGGGTATGCCGCGTGATCGCGGCCACCTCTTCAACTGGTATGACACGACGACGCTGAAGCCGCTCTATCCGCTTTACATCTCGGCTGTCGACAGCGGCAATCTCGCCGGCCATCTGGTGGCGGTGGCGGCAGCTTGCGCCGAATGGGCCGAAGCGCCCTCCGTCCATCTCCAGGGCGATTTCGAAGGCATTCTCGACACCGTCACCATCCTCAGCGAAAGCCTTGACGAACTGCCCGACGACCGCCGCCAGTTGCGCCCCCTGCGCCAGCGCCTCGCCGACCGTCTCGACGGCATGCGGCGCGCTGTCGACACCATCAAGGCGCAGCCGGAAATGGCGTCGATCCGCACCATCAACCTGGCTGTGCTGGCCGGCGAGATCCGCAAATTGGCCACCGCAATCCACACCGAGGCGGCGTCGCCGCAGAGCGATGTCATTGTCGACTGGGCGGCAAGGTTGGAAGCCACCTGCGAAGCGCATGTGCATGACGCGCACAGCGACGACAATGCCGTCGAGGCGCTGCGTGCCAAGCTGCTCACATTGCGCGAGCGGACGCGCCGCTTCGCCTTCGAGATGGATTTCTCCTTCCTGATGCGGCCGGAGCGCAAGCTGCTGTCAATCGGCTACCGGGTCGAGGAGCATCAGCTCGATGAAAGCTGCTACGACCTTTTGGCCTCAGAGGCGCGGCTGACCAGCCTGTTCGCCATCGCCAAGGGTGACCTGCCGACCGAGCACTGGTTCCGGCTGGGCCGGCCGATCGTCGAGATCGGGTTCCAGGGCGCGCTGATGTCCTGGTCCGGCTCGATGTTCGAATATTTGATGCCGCCGCTGGTGATGAAGGAGCCGCAGGGCTCGATCCTCAACCAGACCAGCAAGCTGATCATCAAGCGCCAGATCCAGTATGGCCGCCAGAAGAACGTGCCGTGGGGCATTTCGGAAGCGGCCTACAATGCCCGCGACCGCGAGCTGACTTACCAGTACACCAATTTCGGCGTGCCCGGGCTCGGGCTGAAGCGCGGCCTTGGCCAGAACACGGTGATCGCGCCTTACGCCACCATATTGGCGGCCCAGTTCAACCCGCGCGAAGCCGTGCAGAACCTCGCCCGATTGCGGGAGATCGGCGCGCTTGGCCGCCACGGTTACTACGACGCCGTTGACTTCACGCCGCAGCGCGTGCCGGAAGGCACCGATCATGCAGTCGTGCAGAACTACATGGCCCACCATTCAGGCATGTCGATCGTGGCGGTTGCCGACGCCATCTTCGAAGGCCGCATGCGCGATCGCTTCCACAGCGATCCGGTCATCGAATCGGCCGAACTATTGCTGCAGGAGAGGGCACCGCGCGACATCCCGACCGCGACCGTCAGGACCGAGGCCGACGAACGCGCCAAGGACGAGACAGAAGTCGACAGCCCCGACACCCGCATCGTGCTCAACCCGCTGCAATCGCTGCGGTCGACCAGCGTCATGTCGAACGGTCGCTATTCGGTGATGGTCACCGCGACCGGCTCGGGCTACAGCCGCTGGGGTGATCTCTCCGTCACCCGCTGGCAGCCGGATCCGACCGAGGACCGTCTCGGCTCCTACATCTTCCTGCGTGACGCCGGCACGGGCGACTGGTGGTCGGCGACGGCTGAGCCGAAGCGTGCGGCCGAGGAAAAGGCGCAGACCTTGTTCTCCGACGACAAGGCGAGCTTCGTCAAATCGGTTGGCACGTTGCGCTCCGAGGTCGAATGCATCGTCATCTCGGAAGGCAATGGCGAGGGCCGTCGGGTCACGCTCTACAATGACGGTCCGTCCGACCGTCACATCGAAGTGACCTCCTTTGCCGAGCTGGTGCTCGGCCTGGAAGTGTCCGACAATGCGCATCCGGCCTTCTCGAAGATGTTCGTGGAAACCGAAATCGCATCGAATAAAGCGGCGATCTTCGCCACGCGGCGCAAGCGCGAGACCAGCGAGCCGGATATCGCCATGGTGCATTTCGTCACCGATCCGTCCGGATCGGCGCGCGATGCCGAGGCCGAGACCGACAGGCGCGCCTTCATCGGCCGTGGCCGTACCATCGTCGACGCGGCCGCCTTCGATCCGGGCGCCAGGCTTGGCGGCCATTCGGGCTTCACGCTCGATCCCGTCGCCTCGCTGCGCCGCCAGGTGCGTGTGCCGGCCAACAAGAAGATATCGCTGACCTTCTGGACCGTCGTCGGCGCCGGCCGCACTGAGCTGGACGAGGCCATCGCCCGGCTCGACCACCCGGAGAGCTTTGCCCGCCAGGCCATGCTCGCCTGGACGCGCAGCCAAGTGCAGACCCGCCATATGGGCCTCAGCCTGACCGATGCCGCCAATGTGCAGAAGCTGGCGCGCTATCTGATCTATCCGGATCCGTTCCTGCGTCTTCCCGCTGAATCCATCGCCTCGGGGCTGGGCAAGCAATCGAGCCTGTGGCCAACCAGCATTTCCGGCGATTTTCCGATCTTCCTGGTCAGGATCGGCGACGTCGCCGATCTGGAAATCGTCGCCCAGGCGCTACGCTTCCAGGAATACATGCGCACCCGCGGCATGATGATCGACTTCGTCGTCGTCAACGAGCAGGCGTCCTCCTATGTCCAGGACCTGCAGCGGGCGGTCGAGACGCTATGCGAGAACAGCCGTTTGCGCGGCAAGGAGCTCGGACCTCGCCAGCACATCTTCGCGGTGCGCCGCGACCTCATGGACGAGACGACCTACAAGACGCTGCTCGCCGTCGCCAGGGTGGTCCTGCACACGCGCAACGGCACCATCTTCGACCAGATCGAGCGGGCCGAGGCGGCCGCCCTGCAGGCGCGAGACGCCCTGCAGCCGGCAGCATTGCCGGTTCCGCGTGAGCCGCCGTCGCTGACGCCCACGACGCATGCATCTGCCTTGCAGGCGGTGGCAAATGTCAGCGCCGATGGCGGCGGGCTCAGCCAGTGGAACGGGTTTGGAGGTTTCGATGGCGACGGGCGGCATTATGTCGTGCGCCTGGCCGGCCGGCGCACGACGCCGCAGCCGTGGATCAACGTCGTCTCCAACGCCTCTTTCGGCTTCCACACCTCCGCCGAGGGGGCTGCCTTCACCTGGAGCCGCAACAGCCGCGACTACCAGTTGACGCCGTGGTCGAACGATCCGGTCTCGAACCGGCCGGGCGAGGGCCTCTACATCTACGATCAGGCCAGCGGCAAGGCGTTCTCGCCGCTCGCCGCCATGGTGCGCGATCCCTCGATGACCTACGAGGCCTGGCATGGCCAGGGTTTCTCGACCTTCCGCTCCAAGCGCGGGCCGTTGTCGATGGACCTTACCCATGTCGTCGATCCGATCGACCCGGTGAAGATCTCGCGGCTGCGTATCCAGAATTCCGGCTCGGTGCCGGCGCGACTGCGTGTCTATGCCTATGCCGAATGGGTGCTCGGCGGGCATCGGTCGCGCACGGCGGCAACCATCGTCCCGTCGCGGGACGCCGCCAGCGGGGCGTTGCTGGCACAAAACCCCTACGGGCTCGATTTCAGTGAACGGGTGGCCTTCCTTGCCGCCGACGGTGGCGTGCACTCGGTGACATCAGACCGCTCGGAGTTCCTCGGCCGGCAAGGCTCCAGCGAGCTTCCGCAGGCGGTGCTGAGCGGTGCTGCACTATCGGACCGTGTCGAGGCCGGCGACGATCCGTGCGCGGCAATCGCTCGTGACATCGAGATTCCGGCCGGCGGCGACGTGACGCTGTTGTGGCTGCTCGGCGACGCCGAGTCCGTCTCGGAGGCGAGCGCCCTGGTGCAGGAGCACCGCGTCAAGGATTTCGATCAGCGGCTGGCCGACAATGAGCGCGTGTGGCGCGGCTTCCTTGACACCATCCAGGTCGAGACGCCGGACAAGGCGCTCGACGCCATGGTCAATCACTGGCTGCCCTATCAGAGCCTGGCCTGCCGCATCCGCGCCCGCTCCGCCTTCTACCAAGCCAGCGGTGCCTTCGGGTTCCGCGACCAGTTGCAGGACACGCTGGCGTTGCTGGCGCATGATCCGCAACTGGCGCGCGACCAGATCCTCAACGCGGCGCGGCGGCAGTTTCCCGAAGGCGACGTGCAGCATTGGTGGCTGCCGCGCACCGGCGCCGGCGTGCGCACGTTGATCTCCGACGACGTGGTCTGGCTGGCCCACGCCACGGCGCGCTATCTGCTGGTCACGGGTGACGCCACTATCCTCAAGGAGCAATTGCCCTTCATCGACGGGCAGGCGCTGGGCGAGGGCGAGCACGATGCCTTCTTCACCCCGGAAATTTCGAAGAAGACGGCGTCGCTCTACGACCATTGCGCGCGTGCGCTGGACCTCGCCATCAAGCGCAGCAGCCCCGCGGGCCTGCCGCTGATCCTCGGCGGCGACTGGAACGACGGCATGAACCGCGTCGGCGAGCACGGCAAGGGCGAGAGCGTCTGGCTTGGCTGGTTCCTGCTGAGGACGCTGGGCGACTTTGCCCCCGTTGCCAAGACCGAAGGCGATGCCAAGCGTGCACAGGCCTGGGCAAAACATGCCGATGTCTTGAAGCGGGCGCTTGAGAGCACGGCATGGGACGGCGAATGGTACCGGCGCGGAAGCTTCGACGATGGCACCCCTCTGGGGTCTCGCAATTCGCAGGAGTGCAAGATCGACTCGATCGCCCAATCCTGGAGCGTGCTTTCGGGAGAGGGCGATCCGGCGCGGTCGACGACGGCGATGGAGCAGGCGACGAAGATGCTCGTCGACGACAAGCTCAACATCGTCAAGCTCTTCACGCCGCCCTTCTCCAAGACGGAGAAGGACCCGGGTTACATCAAGAGCTATCCGCCCGGTGTGCGCGAGAATGGCGGTCAATACACCCATGCCGCTACGTGGTTCGTCATCGCGCTCGCCGAGATGGGGCAGGTCGATGAGGCCTATCGCTGTTTCTCGATGCTGAACCCGGTCAACCATGCGACCGACGAGGCGTCGGCCGAGCACTATCGCGTCGAGCCCTATGTCGTGGCGGCCGATATCTATGCCGGCGACGACAATGCCGGCAACAGCAAGGGCGGCCGTGGCGGCTGGACCTGGTACACCGGCTCCGCCGGTTGGCTCTACAGGGCGGCGGTCGAAGGCATTCTCGGCATCGAACGGCGCGGCAAGCGTATCCAGTTCAAGCCGAAGCTGCCCAGCCACTGGGACGGCTATTCGGCAAATCTCAAGATGCTGGGGGCGGAACTCAGGGTTCGGGTCATCCGCGACAATAAGGCCAAGGCCGTGTCGCTGGAGGTGAATGGGGCCAAGACCAAGGTTTCGGCGGTCGAACTGAAGGACGGCGAAGTTGCCGAAATCCTCATCAGGATTCCGGCCTGAGGCACTTCACTCAACAGGATCCTCCTCGGGCCCAGCCTGGGGAGGAGGCGGTTTTCGGGCTCACGACAAGATTAAGTGCGGCATGTCGGCTCGTGTCGGCATCGGCCCGAGCGAGGGGGCATTCGGCTGAGAAATCAATAAAATCAAAAACTTGATGCGTGTCGCAGGCGGCGTTCCCGGCGGCGAAACTCGGCGCCCCGTATTCCTGGGCGTCGGCAAGATCGCTTAAATTTGACCTATACTGTGCAAAAGGCGATTTCGGCTTTAGTCATCCGCCCGACATCGTTGCTGATTAAAATTGCGGCAGCACGTCCCAACTGCCATGATTTCGCCGCATGCCTGACATTTTACCTGTCTTCTCAAACCGTTAGGTGATCACGGCAGATTTCGGAACGTCGCCATCTTTTGTTCGCTCTCAAGGAACTGAAGGGGTACACGGCCATTGTTTTGCGACGTATCAACCGGTACGAGTCAAATGATGCAGTGCACAATAAACAGCGTGGCGGAGTAACTGGGGTGACCCTTCTGCAAATCTACTGGCGAGCTCTCGGTTATCTGGCCGCGGACAGGAAACGCGTCGCGTTGATCTGTTCGGCCAACGTGGCTCTCGCCATCGTAGCGCTTCTCGAGCCGATTATGTTCGGTCGCGTCATCGGCGCGATCTCCGAGCGCGGCTCTGTCTTCACCACGCTGGTCATGTGGGCCGGCCTCGGCGCCTTCAACATCGTTGCTTTCGTCATGGTGGCGCGCGGCGCTGACCGCTTTGCCCATGCGCGGCGCAGCGAAGTTCTGTGCCAGTCCTTCGAGCGCGTGATCACCATGCCGCTCGCCTGGCACCATCAGCACGGCACCTCCAATGCGTTGCACACGATGCTGCGCGCCGTCGAAACCCTGTTCAGCCTTTGGCTTGAATTCATGCGTCAGCATCTGTCCACGGCTGTAGCCCTCGTATTGCTGGTCCCAACCGCGATCAGCATGGACCTGCGCATGTCGCTGGTGCTGCTTGGCCTCGGACTGCTCTATGTCGGCATCGGTCGAATGGTCATGCGCCGCACCAAGGCGGGCCAGGCCGCGGTCGAGCGTCACTACCACAAGGTGTTCGCGCATGTGACCGACTCGGTCAGCAACGTTGCGGTGCTGCAGAGCTACAATCGCCTCGGCCTCGAGGCCGATACGCTGCGCCGCTACGTCAAGAACCTGCTCGACGCGCAGAACCCTGTGCTCGACTGGTGGGCGCTGGCCAATGCCTTGCACCGTCTGTCATCGGCAATCTCGATGCTGATCGTGTTGTCGATCGGCTCCTACCTCGTGACTCACGGTCAGTTGCGTATCGGCGATGTCATTGCCTTCACGGGTTTTGCCACGATGCTGATCGCCCGCCTCGACCAGATGTCGGCTTTCGCCAACCAGATTTCCGAGGCACGCGCCAAGCTTGAGGATTTCTACCAACTTGAGGACTCCGCGGCCGACTCCGCCGAGCCGGATGGCTTGCGCGATCTCGCCAATGTCACCGGCCATGTCCGCTTCGAGAATGTCGGCTTCGAATTCGCCAATTCGGGTCAGGGCATCGACGACGTGTCGTTCGAAGTCCAGGCCGGTCAGACCGTTGCCATCGTCGGCCCGACAGGCGCCGGCAAGACCACGCTCATCAACCTGCTGCAGCGTGTCTTCTCGCCGTCCCATGGCCGTATCCTGATCGACGGCGTCGACACCCGCACCGTGACACGCAAGTCGCTGCGTCATTCGATCGCCACCGTGTTCCAGGATGCCGGACTGCTCAACCGCTCGATCGAGGACAACATCCGCGTCGGCCGCGCCGATGCGACCAACGACGAGATCCATGCCGCCGCCGACGCGGCCGCGGCGCGGGACTTCATCCTGTCCAAGAGCAATGGCTACGACACGGTGGTCGGCGAACGTGGCGGCCAGTTGTCGGGTGGCGAGCGTCAGCGCATCGCCATCGCGCGCGCCGTGCTGAAGGATGCCCCGATCCTGGTGCTCGACGAGGCGACCAGCGCGCTCGACGTCGAGACCGAGGACCGCGTCAAGGACGCGATCGACGAATTGCGGCGCGACCGCACCACCTTCATCATCGCCCACCGCCTGACCACCGTCCGCGACGCCGATCTGGTCGTGTTCATGGACAAGGGCAGGGTGGTCGAAATGGGTGGCTTCGCCGAACTGTCGCTGCGCAACGGCCGCTTCGCCAGCCTGCTGCGCGCCGGCGGCCTGCTTAACGACGAGGAGGTTCGCCGCCTCAGCCGCACCGTGCAGCAACAGCAGGAAGCGGCTGCCTGATCAAGGGCGTCTCTGCCTTCTCCCTACAAGGGGCGAAGGCAAGAGACCTGCGACACCACCGCTCGATTGCCCCAAACGCACCGGCGGTCTATGTAGAGCCGCATGAGCGACACGACTTCACGCCTGACCGGCTGGATGGATCTTGCCAACCCGACGCGCTTCGTCGGGCTGGCCGACAGGCTCGTGCCGTGGCTGGCGTCCATCGCCGCACTCATCCTCGCCGTCGGGCTCTATATGAGCTTTGCCGCGCCTGAGGATTTCCAGCAAGGCATCACCGTCCGCATCATGTACATCCACGTGCCTTTCGCCTGGCTCGCCATGATGTGCTACACGTTGATGGCAATCTCCGCGCTGGGCACGCTTGTCTGGCGGCATCCCTTGGCCGACGTCGCGCTGAAATCCGCCGCGCCCATCGGCGCCGTCTTCACCGCGCTGGCGCTGATCACCGGCTCTATCTGGGGCAAGCCGATGTGGGGCACCTGGTGGGTCTGGGATGCACGGCTGACCTCGGTCTTCGTGCTGTTCCTAATGTATCTCGGCATCATCGCGCTGACCCGCGCGCTTGACGATGCCGGCCGCGCCGCCTGGGCCGCCGCCATCATGACGCTGGTCGGCTTCATCAACATCCCGATCATCAAATTCTCTGTCGACTGGTGGAACACGCTGCACCAGCCGGCTTCGGTGTTCCGCATGGGCGGCTCGACCATCGATTCCAGCCTGCTATGGCCGCTGCTGGTGATGGCGCTCGGCTTCACAATTCTGTTCTTCGCGCTGCACCTGATGGCGATGCGCACCGAAATCCGGCGCCGCCGCGTCATCGCCATGCGCCGCGTCGCGGCACGGCAGGCGGAGCGGCAGCCGGCTTAGCTCAATTCTATTGCCTGCCGAAACGGGTCAGGCCATCCTTCCGCGCGCCGCCACCGGCAGCGTCTCCAGCACCTTGTCGCCGTCGATCAGATTGACCTCGTTGAACAGGTTGGTGACGACGCAGCAATGATCGGGCACGACGCGCACGCGCTCGCCGATGCGCAACTTGCCGTCGCCTGAAAGCGTTACGGTGCCGTGCTCCTCGCTCAAGCCCGTCACCCGCGCGCCCGGAACACCAAGCAACTCGCCGAAATCCGCGAGCCCGAGCGTGTCGCTGGACAGCGCCTTGCTGCCGGCATCGAGGATGGCGCGCGCCGGCGTCGGGTGGCTGACCACCGTCGACAGCACCGTCAGTGCGCAATCGTCGAGAGTGCCGACGCCTTTGGCGACCTGATAGCGGTCGAGATAGATGTAGGTACCTGGGCGATACTCCGTGACCACCGACGCCTCGCTCGAGCGCCACATATCCGGCGTGCCGCCGCTGGAGATGCGTTCGCAGGCGAGGCCTGACGCAGCCAGCGCCTGCTTGGCGTCGGCGAGCCAGGCTTCGGCCTCGGCCGCGCGACCGGCGGCCGGGTAAGTCATCAGTCCGCCGAAGGCGAGGCCACCGGCTCTGTCGATCTGTCTTGCCAGCGCAACCGCTTCATCAGCCGTCTGCACGCCGCAGCGGCCCATGCCGGTGTCGCATTCGACCAGCACCGGCAGACGATGACCGGCATCGGTGAAGGCGGCGGCCAACCCTTCGAGCGTCTCCCTGCTGTCGGCTGTAACCGACAGTGTCACACGACGGTGCAGCGCCAGAAGCCGCTCCAGCTTGGCGCGCCCAAGGATGTTGTAGGGAAGGAAAATGTCGGTCAGCCCGGCGTCGGCCATCACCTCGGCCTCGCCGATCTTCTGGCAGGTGATGCCGACGGCGCCGGCCGCGACCTGCTTCTTCGCCCAGTAAGGCAGTTTGTGCGTCTTGATATGCGGCCGCAGTTTCAGCCCGTTCTTGTCGGCATGGGCCTGGGCGCGGGCAATGTTGGCTTCGGCGCGCGCGGCGTCGATCAGGATCGATGGCGTATCGAGGTCATGGACGGTCGGCATCATCTGTCACTCTGTGGAAATCCACAGGGGTTATGGCGCTCAAAGAGGGTGATGTCACGCGGCCAGCGGAGCGGATCTGTTGTCCATGCGCTGAAGGCGCAAGGCCGGGCGGAGCGGCAAGACGGATCGACACCGTATCGACGTTCAGCTATGCGATTTGCCAGACAAATCCATATGAAGGGATCATGATCATGAAACGCTCCGCCATCAACGACATCATCCGCGAAGCCGACGCTTTCATCCGCTCGTTCGGCTACATCATGCCGCCCTTCGCATACTGGTCGCCCGAGGAGGCGAAGGCACGCCAGGCCGACTCCGCGGCCGTGTTTACCTCCCGGCTCGGCTGGGACATCACCGATTACGGCCAGGAGAAATTCAAGGATCTCGGCCTGTTCCTGTTCACCGTTCGCAACGGCCGCTACGAGGACATGAAGAAGGGCATGGGCATGCTCTATGCCGAGAAGATCATGATCTCGCGCAAGGACCAGCTGTCGCCGATGCACCGCCACAACATCAAGGCCGAGGACATCATCAACCGCGGTGGCGGCAAGCTGGTGCTGCAACTGTTCATGCACGATCGCGACGGCGGCATCGATCCCAAGGCCGAAGTCTCGGTGCCTGTCGACGGAACCATTCACAGGCTGCCGGCGGGCGGGCTGTTGAAACTCGATCCGGGCCAGAGCGTCACGCTTTTGCCCGGCGTCTGGCACGCCTTCTGGGCCGAGGGCAAGGATGTGCTGATCGGCGAGGTGTCGACCGTCAATGACGATCTCACCGACAATGTCTTTCGCGAACCGATCGGCCGCTTCTCCAACATTGACGAGGATGTCGCCCCCGTGCACCTGCTGGTGTCCGACTACGAGAAATGGCTGGGCTGAGGGCTACGCGGGCGCCGGAATCGCGCGGGCAACTAATGCATGTCGCCCAAAAGTGGCTCCGGTTTTGGGAGAACGACATGCATAAAGACAAAGACCTAAAGCGCGTCGCCTGAATCCGTTCAAACGCGACGCGCTTTAGGATGTCGGGCTGTCTCCGTTTTGCCAGCCGGCTAGCTCAGGCAGGTCGTCCAGCCAACTTTTTTCTGTCTGGGCATCGCTGGCCTGTGGGGCAGCTTCGGCGGCGTTTTGAATGAGCCAGTCCACCCACTTCCGATAGGCAGCTGGATCCAGTTGGGGCGGCAGCACTTTGGCCTTGGCCAGCATCCGTTTGCGGAAGCTAACCTGCCTGCGGAGTTTGGTCGTCGTGAATTTGATTGCCTTGCCTTGGTATTCCACTGTCCACCGCCCATCCCCATGGCTGGTGAGCCTGTCGATGGCGAAACCGGCATCGACCGGCCTATCGCGCCAGGGAAGCTCGACGGCATTCTTCCTCAGATCGAGTGCCCATCGCCTGTAGTCGGCCCCGGCACGCTGGGGCGGCAGAACGCCAGCCTGTTCGAGTATCTTCCGGCGGAAGGTAGGCTGCTTCTTAAGCTGGCCTGTAGTCAACTCGACGCGATGTCCACGCAATTCGACGTGCCATCGGATCCGCCCGTTGCCGAAATACTTCACCAGCCTGTCGATAAAGAATTCGTCGTCGGTAAGCATCACGCAGCCTTGGCTGATGCTTTCGAGAATGTACTGGCTATCGGTGGGCATTGCGCGGCCTCGTGCAGGAACCTTTGACGAAGCTTAGCCAGTGGCACCCACAGGCGGCCAACAATCGCTTTCGCTCCGGGAATCTCGCCTGCCTCAATCAGCCCAAAGTGATGCGCGGGTTGCCATTGATATGCAAGGCGGTAGCACGCGCACCCAGGTGATGCCGGGAGCCAGGTTGGCGATGGGCGGCCCAGGGGCCGGAGCCGGAGCGCTTTGCATCGTCATCCACCAAAGCTCATCCGAAAACCTTCTAAGCAAGGAGGCTACCCGCTAGGTTCACGGCCAACGTGTTGGTAAGGTTCTGCCGTTATCATTGGTCCCCACATGGATGTCAAAACGCCCCCTATCCCTGCTGTCGATAACGCGGGCTGGCCCGGTGCTCTCACGGCCGCAAACGCATGGCGTGGACACTGTCTCAACATATTTGCTCGAAGCGAAGCAGCCGTTAGCGAGACGCTTTTGGTGCTGGCGAGTGTATCGGATCGGGGCACCGTCGTGAAACTGCCTCATCTGGTCGGCCAGCGATTTGAGGAGTTGGCAACTTTGATCGGACCCACCGGAGCTTTCGCTTCGGAAGGCAAGTCATCCGCAGCAGCATTGTCGGCCTTTCGTGCCCATGAGAGCCTGCGTACGTCGTTGTGCCACGGTGTCGGCAAAATTGCACTTGACCAACAAGGGGGTTGGTTGCTCGTGTTAAGGACACTTGCGTTCCGATCAAAGCAGCCGCAACGCACAGTCCTGGTTATCGAAGAGAACGAAGCCGAAGGATTGGTCAAATCACTCCAAGCCGCTGGGCATCGGCTCCGTTCAGAATTAGGAAACTTACGGCAAAAGTTAGGGTCGACCTGAGAAACGAGATTTGGCTGGGGAACCTGGATTCGAACCAGGACTAACGGAGTCAGAGTCCGTGGGTCTACCGTTAACCTATTCCCCAGCAGGCGCGGTCATGAACCGTGCGGGCCGAGCGGGCAAGCCGCTGTGAGCGCTGCCTTGTAGCCGCCAGCGGAAAATAGTCAAGCCTGCCCGGCAGTTCAATTGCAACCTTTTGTCTGCCGGGTTCAGGCGTCACGTTTCAAACGCTGCGCAGCGCCTCGAGGCCAATCTCACCTCAACCCTCCGTTCGGCTGAACTGCGAGCGTTCGAAGAACAGCACCACCCCCAGGCCCAGAATCAGCGGGATGATGAGGTAGAACAGCCTGAACACCAGCAGCGCCGCCAGCACGCCGACCGGGTCCATGTCCGAAAGGCCGGCCAGGAACACGACCTCGAACACGCCGAGCCCGCCCGGCGCGTGCGAGATCTGCGCGATCGAAAAAGAGACGAGGAAGACGCCGAGCACGACGAAATAGCCGGGATTGTGAGCTTCTGGCAGGGCAAAGAAGATGATCGCGGCAGCCGCCAGCAGCTCGATCGGGCCAATCAGCAATTGCCGTGCGACGATCGGCAGCGCCGGATAGTGCAGCTGAAAGCCGGCGATCTTCAGTGGGCGCAGATGCAGCCAACTGCCGAATATGTAAGCGGCGACGAGCAGCAGCATGGCGATGCCGGCCGCCGCCGACAGGCCATGATGCGCAATTCCCGAAAAGCGGTCGATGATCTCAGGCTCGAACACCAGCACGAGGCCGGAGGCGAGAATCGTCGACAGCACGAAGGTGATCCAGCAGACAGCCACCAGCACTCCAACATCCTGGCCGGTCAGGCCCCTGGTGCCATAGGCGCGGTATCGGATTACGGCGCCGGAAAACACCGAACCGCCGATGTTGTGCGACAGCGCATAGGTGGTGAAGGAGCAGAGCGTGACGAACAACCACGACACTTTCTTGCCGATGTGCAGGAGCGCGATGTGGTCGTAGCCGGCGAGCGAGGCATAGGCGATGACCGAACTCACGGCCGCGAGAATCCAGCCGCGGGCAGGGATAGCAGTGATGCCGTCCCAGACATCGTCGAGCGAAATGCCGCGCAGTTCGTGCCAGAGCAGCAGCAGCGAGAAGATCACCGCCGCTATGCCGACGACCGGCCAGAAATAGCGTCTCCAGTTCATTGCCTGATTGCCATGCGTTGCGGATCCGCTTCCTTTTCTGTTGGTGATGGGAGGAGGCCGGCTACCGCCGGCTACTCCCGCCCATTTCAGAAATGCCTCATTGAAGCCGGCTATTCAACCGCGAAGGTTTTTCGCGGTGGCAACCGGCAGGCTTTGTCCGTGCTGCAAGCGGCCGAGAGGACTCAGGAAGGTGTTGCGCCTACCAATCCAGGCTTGCGGATACATTACGCAATGCTGCCGGAACGGCGGTTCGCGCGGCCAGCCGGCAAAATTCGGCACGCGGCTCTTGGTGATCGGGCGCGGCACTGTTAGTCTGGCGGCAACTTAAAACACTGAAGCGCCTGCTGCGTCCATCATCGGTTCGCGCGGCGCCGGAAGGAACGACAGTGGAAGACCACGACACCGGCGCCGGCGCGCCGGAGGTGGGCGTGTCCAGCGCTTCCCAGGGGCCATCTGGCCCGGGAACCGCCAGCTGGCAGCAACGCCGCCCGACGGAGCCCCGTTCCGCCGATGGGCAGGCGGGCGACGCGCCCCAGAAGGGCAAGCCCAAGAAGCGGCGCAAGCGAAGGCGCGGGCGCAAGGTTTTTGCGCGCGACGAAGCGCGTCCCCCGGAGAATCGAGCGCCGGCGCCAGGCAAGACCGGCGCCCCGGCAGCGGAGGCGCACAGGCCGGCGGAATCGGTGGCCCCGCCCGCCGCTGTAGTGGCACGGCCCGAACAGGGCACCCGGCGCCCACCGGTGCACGAGCTTCCCGTGTTTGCGGCGCTTGACCTCGGCACCAACAATTGCCGGCTGCTGGTTGCCGTGCCGACGCGGCATGGCCAGTTCCGCGTCATCGACGCCTTTTCGCGCATCGTCCGGCTGGGCGAGGGGCTCACCGCCAATGGCCGGCTCGGCCAGCCGGCGATGGATCGCGCTGTCGAGGCGCTGAAGATCTGCGGCGACAAGCTGCGCAACCGCAAGATCCGAAAAGCCCGGCTGATCGCCACCGAAGCCTGCCGCACGGCCGACAATGGCGTCGAGTTCCTCGACCGCGTCGAGCGCGAGGCCGGCCTGAAGCTCGAGATCATCGATCGCCAGACCGAGGCGCGGCTGGCGGTTTCCGGCTGCGGCTCGCTGGTCGAACGCGACACGCAAGGCGTCGTACTGTTCGATATCGGCGGCGGCTCATCCGAGATTGCGCTGATCGATCTCGCCGGCCGCCGCTCGCCAAGGCTCGCCAATCACATCGTGTCGTGGACCTCGCTGCCGGTCGGCGTCGTCTCGCTGGCCGAGCGTTTCGGTGGCCGCACGGTGACGCGCGAGATCTTCGCCGCCATGGTCGACGACGTCGCCGGCCGGCTGGCCGGCTTCGACGGCCGCGATCGGCTGAGCCACCTCAAGGCGAGCCCGAATTTCCATCTGCTGGGCACGTCCGGAACGGTGACGACGCTGGCCGGTGTTCACCTCGACCTCGATCGCTACGACCGCCGCCGTGTCGACGGGCTGTGGATGGACCGCGACAGCGTCGACCGCATGGTCGAAAAACTGGTCGGCTGGGATTTCCAGCAGCGCTGCGCCAATCCTTGCATCGGTGCCGATCGTGCCGATCTGGTGCTGGCCGGCTGTGCTATCCTCGAAGCGATCCGCGCGGTATGGCCGTCGGAGCGGCTGCGCGTCGCCGACCGGGGTCTGCGCGAAGGCATATTGAGCGAGCTGATGGCCGATGACGGCGTCTGGCGAAATGATGGGCGCGGCAGACCATGACCAAGAAACCGGAAAAACCAGGATCCGCCAGCATTCGCGTTCTGAAGACGCGGATCAAGAAGAAGAGCGGGCTGAAGGAATCGTCGCGCCGCTGGCTGCAGCGCCACATCAACGATCCCTATGTCCAGCGCTCCAAGGCTGATGGCTATCGCTCGCGCGCGGCCTACAAGCTGATCGAGATCGACGACAAGCACCATCTGTTGAAGCCCGGCATGAAGGTGATCGACCTCGGCGCGGCTCCCGGCGGCTGGTGCCAGGTCGCGGCCGCGCGCACGAAATCGACGGCCGACAAGCCGCATGTCATCGGCATCGATTATCTGGAGATGGACGCCGTGCCCGGCGCGCCGGTGCTGTTGATGGATTTCCTCGATCCGCTGGCACCACAAAAGCTGGCCGAGGCGCTGGGCGGGGATCCCGATATCGTGCTGTCGGACATGGCGGCCCCGACCACCGGCCACAAGCGGACCGACCATATCCGCACCATGCATCTGTGCGAGGTGGCGGCCGACTTCGCGCTGTCGGTGCTGAAGCCGGGCGGGCATTTCCTGGCCAAGACCTTCCAGGGCGGCGCCGAAAATGAATTGCTCTCCCTGCTCAAGCGCAACTTCCGTTCCGTCCATCACGTCAAGCCGCCGGCGTCGCGCGATGAATCGGTCGAGCTTTATCTCCTGGCCAAGGATTTTAAGGGGCGAGAGCCGCCCAAGGGCGAATCGGAAAGTCCATCGGACATTACGAAGGACTTGAGCGCCCGAGGCGATAACGAAGGGCCGGACGACGGCGAAGGCTAAGCCGCATCAATTGCCCGGCGGGCTTACCGCTTCCAACGTCTTGGGCGTGATCAATCGGCCATGTCCGGAGACGGCGCTGCCGGCGTCGGGCGCCAGCCGCATGAAGGACAGGGACGCGGCGGCGGATATCACCGCAACGACGAAGAACGCGGTGTGGAAATCCGCCAGCGTTAGTGACCTGTCATTCAAGCTCGTGGACACTTCCAGGATGCCGCCGGCCACCGCCACGCCGAGCGCGACCGACAACTGCTGGAACACGGCTGTAATCGGCGTCGCCTTGCTGGTGTCTTCAGCCGAAACCTCGGCATAGGCGAGCGCATTGACCCCGGTGAAGAACATCGAGCGGATGAAGCCGCCGACGAGCAGCATGGCCAGCATCAGCAGATAGGGTGTGTCGGGTGTGAACAGGCCGTAGATGGCGATCGAGGCCGCGGCGACCAGCGAACCGACAACCAGCACGCGGCGGAAGCCAGCGACGCGGAAGATCAGTGCGGTGACGAATTTCATGCCGATGGCGCCGATCGCCGAGACGAAGGTGATCATGCCGGACTGGAATGGCGTCAGCCCAAAGCCGATCTGGAACATCAGCGGCAGCAGGAAGGGCACGGCGCCGATGCCGATGCGAAACAGCGAGCCGCCGAGTACCGAGGAGCGGAACACCTGGTTGCGGAACAGTTCGAGCGCCAGCAGCGGGTTTTTGGCGCGGCGTGCATGCAGCAGATAGAGCGCGCCCGACAGCAGGCCAACCGCTACGGTGATGACACCCACGATTGGCGGCAGATAGGGCAAGCTGACCACCGACAGGCCGAACACCACCCCGGATGCCGCCAGCCCGCTCAGCACGAAGCCGATGAAATCAAGTGGCGGCGTCTGCGAGGGTTCGGTCTCCGGCAGGAAACGCGTCGCCAGCCAGATGCCGACCACGCCGATCGGCACATTGATCAGGAAGATCCAATGCCAGGTGAAATAGGTGGTGATGAAGCCGCCCACCGGCGGCCCGACCAACGGCCCGACCAGAGCCGGAACGGTCAGCCAGGACATTGCCGCGACGAGTTCGCTTTTCGGTGTCGCGCGCACCAGCACCAGCCGCCCGACCGGTGTCATCATGGCGCCGCCAATGCCTTGCAGGAAGCGCGACACCACGAAAGCCGGCAGCGAACCGGAGAGCGCGCAGGCGATCGAGCCGACGATGAAGACCGCGATCGCGGCACGAAAGACATTCTTGGCGCCGAAACGGTCGGCCATCCAGCCGCTGATCGGAATGAAGATCGCCAGCGATACCAGATAGGCAGTCAGCGCCAGCTTGAGCGCGATCGGGCTGGTATGGATGTCGATTGCGATCGCCGGCAGTGATGTCGCGATGACGGTCGAATCCATGTTTTCCATGAAAAGGGCGACCGCCAGTATGAGCGGGATGGTGCGGTTCAAGGAACGCGTCCAGACTTGAATGTTGCGTTGCCGGTTGCATGTCGGTCTTGAAGCGGGCGGTTACCATGCCTTCGCCGGGATGTCGCATTAATTTGCTGTCACTTTCGTGCTACCGGCAACCACAGGTGGCACCCATCGGGCGAAAAGTCACCCTTCCGGGAGCGTGAAATCATCGGCTTTTCATCGGCGCCGGGACGTGTTACCAGCCAGCGCCAATCCTGAAAGGGAAGAAACGAGTCGGCGCTGTCCATTCCGGTCCAGCGCTTTTTTGTATTCCGAGGGCTGGCCATGGCAAAAATCATCGAAACCTCCACCGGCGCATTGGCGCTGACCTTTGACGACGTGCTGCTGCAGCCGGGTCATTCCGAGGTCATGCCCGGCGAGACAGATGTCCGCACCCGCATCGCCGGCGACATCGACCTCAACGTGCCGATCCTCTCTGCGGCGATGGACACCGTTACCGAGGCGCGGCTTGCCATCGCCATGGCCCAGGCCGGCGGCATTGGCGTCATCCACCGCAATTTCTCGCCGGCCGAACAGGCTGAGCAGGTGCGGCAGGTCAAGAAGTTCGAATCCGGCATGGTGGTCAATCCCGTCACCATCGGTCCTGACGCGACGCTCGCCGACGCGCTGGGCCTGATGCGCAGTTATTCGATCTCGGGCATTCCGGTGGTCGAGAATGGCGGCAGTGGCGGCCACAAGATCGGACGGCTGATCGGCATCCTGACCAATCGTGACGTGCGCTTTGCGTCCGATCCGGCGCAGAAGGTCCATGAGCTGATGACCCGTGACAACCTGATCACGGTCAAGGAGAATGTCGACCAGGACGAGGCCAAACGGCTTCTGCACCAGCACAGAATCGAAAAGCTGGTCGTCGTCGACAAGCAGGGCAATTGCGTCGGGCTGATCACCGTCAAGGACATCGAGAAGTCGCAGCTGAACCCGCACGCCACCAAGGACGCGCAGGGCCGCTTGCGCGCCGCCGCCGCCACCAGCGTCGGCGATGACGGTTTCGAGCGCGCCGAACGTCTCATCGATGCAGGCGTCGACCTTCTGGTGATCGACACCGCGCATGGCCACTCGCAGCGCGTGCTGGACGCGGTGACGCGCGCCAAGAAGCTCTCCAACTCGGTTCGCATCCTGGCCGGCAACGTCGCCACCGCCGCGGGCACGCAGGCGCTGATCGACGCCGGCGCCGACGCCGTCAAGGTCGGCATCGGTCCGGGCTCCATCTGCACCACCCGCATCGTTGCCGGCGTCGGCGTGCCGCAGCTCTCGGCCATCATGTCGGCGGTCGAGACGGCGCACAAATCAGGCGTCTCGGTAATCGCCGATGGCGGCATCAAATATTCCGGCGATCTCGCCAAGGCGCTCGCCGCCGGCGCAAGTGCCGCCATGATCGGCTCGCTGCTGGCCGGAACCGACGAAAGCCCTGGCGAGGTCTATCTGCACCAGGGCCGCTCCTTCAAGGCGTATCGCGGCATGGGCTCGGTCGGCGCCATGGCCCGCGGCTCCGCCGATCGCTACTTCCAGGCCGAGGTGCGCGACACGCTGAAATTGGTCCCGGAAGGCATCGAGGGGCAGGTTCCCTACAAAGGACCTGTGTCTGGCGTGCTGCACCAGCTTGCAGGCGGGCTGAAAGCCGCTATGGGTTATGTTGGTGGCCGCGACCTTGCCGATTTCCGCGACCGTGCCACCTTTGTGCGTATATCCAACGCCGGACTTCGTGAAAGCCACGCCCATGACGTCACGATTACCCGCGAAAGCCCGAATTATCCCGGCGGAGTCTAACCAGTACGGGCTCGGGCGGAGCCTGACGGCGACGATCCTGCGGCTGTCGCGGCACGCAGGCGCGCTCTGTTTCCTGTCGGCGGTGGTGTTCATCGCCATGACGGTGCTGGAATTCTTCTACTTTCAACAGTTGAGCGGTGGCTTGCCGTCACTCGACATGCGTATTTTCGGTTTCACGCCGGATGAAGGCATGGCCTGGCTGACAGCGCTCGGCCGGCGCGGTGGCGAGATCATTCTCGTCTGGCACTATCTGACCTTCGCTCTCCTGTTCCCGGTGCTGCTGTCGGCGACGCTGGTCAGCCTGATCCTGGCAACCGGTCGGCGATTGAAGGCTTTCCGTGTGTTGCCGGCGCAGTTGCAGTCGATCTTCGCGCTGGTTCTGGTGCTGCCCTACACGCTTGCCGACTACGTCCAGAACATCGCGGTGGCGCGGCTTCTGTCCGATTTCCTGTCGGCGAACCCGGATTCGCTGTCTTTCGCCTCGTCGCTGATCGTCACCAAATTCGCGCTTTTAGCCATCCCGGCGATCGTCATTGCCGCCTTCTGGCTGGCGGGCCTGAAACGCCAGGCTTGATGCCGGCAAAACCCAACCGGGCAGGGGGGACTTCATGAACCAGACCACGATCTTCTGGCCTGTTCTGGCGCATGTGCTGCTGATCTACATCGTCTACGGCGTCCTGGGTCGCCGCAGATACGGCGCAGTCAGGTCAGGCGAAGCTAAGGCCGGCCAGTTCAAGGTGCGCTCGACCGAGCCTGCCTCTAGCATCACCGTTGCCGCCAATCTCACCAACCAGTTCGAATTGCCGGTGCTGTTCTATGTGCTGTGCCTGACGCTGCACCTGACCAACGGCGTCAACTATCTGACCCTGGCGCTGATGTGGATTTTCGTCGCGTCGCGCTATTTTCATGCCTGGATTCACCTGACCAGCAACAATCTGCTGCTGCGCAGCCGCTCTTTCTTCGTCGGAGCGGTGATTCTTTTGCTTGGATGGATCTGGTTCGCGCTGCACCTGCTCGGCGTGGTTTGAGCAGGTGTTTACCCTCCCGAAGGGGAGGTCGCTCCGCAAAGCGGAGCGGTGTGGGGGTAAAGCGCCTAAAGATCGAACACGGCGATCTTGCGCTTGTCGAACTTGATGCCGATCTCGCCGCGCACCAGCTTGAGCGCTGCTTCGCCGAACACCGCGCGCCGCCAGCCCTGCAGGGCCGGTACGTCGGCTTCCTCGCCCTCGGCGGCGATACGGTCGATGTCGTCGCTGGAGGCCAGCACTTTCGAGGCGACGCCTTCCTTCTCCGCGACGATCCGCAGCAGCACCTTCAACAGTTCAGCCGCTGCATTCGAGCCCTCGGGCGGCTGGAAATTCTTCGGCAGCTTCGGCATCTGCTCCTTGGGCAAGGCAAGCGCGGTGTTGACCGCGCCAAGCAGCGCCGTCGCCGTCGAGGAGCGCTCCCAGCCCTTCGGCGTCGTGCGCAGCTTGCCAAGGGCTGCCGCGTCGCGCGGCGCCTGCTGCGCCACCTCGTAGATTGCGTCGTCCTTGAGCACGCGGCCGCGCGGCACGTCGCGTTCGCGCGCCTCACGCTCGCGCCATGCCGCCACGCCTTGCACGATCGCCAGTTCCTGCGGTTTGCGCAGTCGCATCTTCAGCCGCTTCCAGGCGTCCTCGGGATGCGGGTCATAGGTCTCGCGCGAGGTCAGGATCTCCATCTCCTCGTTGAGCCAATGGGCGCGGTTTTCCCGCTCCAGCTCGGCGCTGAGGTGTTGATAGACCTCGATCAGATGGGTGACGTCGGCCAGCGCGTAGTCGAGCTGCTTGTCGGAAAGCGGCCGGTGGCGCCAGTCGGTGAAGCGCGACGACTTGTCGAGCCGCGCCCCGGTGATGCGCTGCACGAGCTGGTCGTAGGACACACTGTCACCGAAGCCGCAAACCATCGCCGCCACTTGCGTGTCGAACACCGGATGCGGCACCAGATCGCCGAGATGGACGATGATTTCGATGTCCTGCCGCGCGGCGTGGAAGACTTTGACCACCGCCTCGTTGGCCATCAGCTTGAAGAACGGCTTCAGGTCGATGTCGGGCGCCAGCGGATCGATCAGCGCCGTCACGCCGGGTGCGGCCATCTGGATCAGGCACAGGATCGGCCAAAAGGTCGTTTCTCGAATGAATTCGGTGTCGACGGTGACGAAATCCGACTTTTCGAAAGCGGCGAGAACGGTCTCGAGTTCTTTCTGGGTGGTGATGACGTGCATCAAATCGCTTTTGGCAGGAGTAAGGTCTTCCTAGATTTCAGCCGGCGGGGGTTTCGTCAAGCTTTGGCACCATCGTCACGGCTCCGTGGGCCCGTCGGAATCGCCGTTTCTTCTGGCCAGCCGTGCGAAAACGGTCGAGGTGCGCAAGAGCGCGGTGAAGCGGCGGCGCCTGCCTGCCGGGACGCCGGACCGGGCCTGCATCCGGTAAAGAATGACGGCGATGAAGATCGCATAGACCACGGCGCTGAACACGAACAGCGCGCTCGGCCCGAAATACTGCATCGCCGTCGAGGCGGCGAATGGGCCGCCAATGGCGCCGAAGGAATAGAACAGCATCAAGGCCGCATTGATCAGCACGAACTCGCCCGTGTCGGCGCGATCGTTGGAATGCGCCGCCGACAGCGAATAGAGCGGCATGGCGAAACAGCCGAAGATGAAGATGATGATGAAGTTGAGCAGCGGATTGCTGCCGGCGATGAACACCAGCGCCAGTGCCGAAAACATCGCGCAGCAGGTCGTTATCAGCAGCACCCTGCGCCGGTCCCAGCGGTCGGACAGGTAGCCGAGCGGATACTGGATGATGGCGCCGCCGAAGATGCCGACGCTGACGAAGGTGACGACATCGGCGACCGACATGCCGATCTGCTCGGCATAAACCGGCGACAATGTGCGAAAGGCGCTGTTGGTGACGCCGACGGCGATGCAGCCGAAACAGCCCAGCGGCGAAATCCGCCAGACGCGCGCCAGGTCGAGCTTGACGTCCTCGGGTGGCGTCGGGTTGGAGCGGTCACCGAGCGAAACCGGCACCAGCGACAACGTGATCATGATCGACATGATGGCGAAGATGGTGAAGCCGCCGGCGCCGAAGACCGGGATCAGGAACTGGGCGCCGGTCACGGAACCAGTGTCGACCATCCGGTAGATCGCCAGCACACGGGCGCGATCCTTGTTGGCGACGCCGGAATTCAGCCAGCTTTCGACGATGGTGAACAGCCCGGCGAAGCAGAAACCGCCGGCAAAGCGCACCGCGCACCACATCACCGGATCGAGAACCAGCACCAGCAGCAAGGTGCCGACCGAGGCGATCGCCGCCAGCGCCGAAAATGCCCTGATATGGCCGACCGCCTTCATGATGCGGGTGATGGCCAGGCAGCCGAGCAGGAAGCCGGCGAAATAGAAGGTGCCCATCAGGCCGATGTCGGAGGCGGAAAACCCTTCCTGCGCGCCACGCAGCGCGATCAGCGTGCTCTGCAGCCCATTGCCGCCAAGCAGGATGCCGGCGGCGAGGAGGAGCGGGATCAGTGGGCGGATGGAGGACATGAAGCAATCACGTGTCGGTGATCCCTTCTTGAACCATCGCCATGGCCAATACCAGCGCCAATTCCCGGCGGTATGGGACCCAACAGGGGTTATCGGCGCCTCAGTTTGGATTTCAGCCTGAGGTGGTTGGTTCGCGGGCGCGGTCACACCGCCAATCTGGCCACGGCCTCCATCCGCTCTTGAAAGACCTCATGCAACCGAGTGAGGAAGGCCCGCACGGCCGGGTTGGTGCGGCGGCTTTCCGGCCAGAGTGCGGTGATATTGTGCCGCTTCACGGCGAATTCGGACAGCACCGGTACGAGCTCGCCACGCGCCACATAGGGCGCTGCAATAAAGGTCGCACTGATGCCGATCCCGCCGCCGGCCGCGAGTGTCGCGACCAGCGCATCGCTCATGTCGACAACGATGCCGGACGGCGGCACGATCTCGATCATTCGATCGCCGATCCGAAAAGGCCAGTGCAAAGCCTGGCCCGTGCTCTGGTAGCGGAGGTTGACGGTGTCGTGCCCCTCCAGTTCGTCCGGGTGCATCGGGGTGCCACGCGCTGCCAGATAGGCTGGCGATGCGAAGGCGCAGAGCCGATGCGGTGCGAGCCTGCGCGACAACAGCCGCGAGTCTGCGAGGTCGCCAATGCGTACCGCGATGTCGATCCCTTGCTCGATGATATCTACGATCTGGTCGTTCAGCCGCAGATCTACCGTCACCTTGGGATAGAGCTTGCGGAACGCCGGCAGCGCGGGCGCTATCACATGGAGGCCGATCGGCAGCGGCGCTGCTATCCGCAAGGTGCCTGAAGGCTCGGAGCGCGCCGTCATCGCGACCTGCTCTATCTCTTCCACATCGCGCAGCAGTCTGAGCGCGCGCTCATGCAGCTCGCGGCCCTCTGGCGTGAGGGTCAGCGAGCGGGTCGTGCGTGTGAAGAGTGAAATCCCCAAATGCTGTTCGAGCCGCTGCACGCTCTTGCTGACGGCCGAGGGCGAGATCGACAGGGAACGGGCAGCAGCGGTGTAGCTCCCGATCGACCCAGCACGGGCGAATGCGACCAAGCCAGTCAATCGATCCAAAGCGATATGTTCCTTCATGGAACTATTGAAACGAATTCCGAAGCAATTATCAACCTTGCGGCTTGGACATATGTGCCTTCAGCAATGATACTTTCCCGTGGAGGTTCCAGTGAGCGATATAATGAAGGCGGTCCGGCTACACGTATTCGGCGGTCCCGAGGTGCTGCGCTATGAAGATGCGCCGAAACCTGAGCTAGATTCGGGCGAGGTGCTCGTCCGCGTTCACGCCATCGGTATCAATCCTCCCGACTGGTACCTGCGCGACGGGTACAAGATGCTTCCTCCCGAGTGGCAACCGCAGGTGTCCTTTCCCATCATTCCGGGAACGGACATATCGGGGGTTGTCGTAGCGGTCGCCAAGGATGTCGAGATCTTCTCCGTCGGAGACGAAGTATACTCGATGGTTCGCTTCCCCGTGGGCCTTGCGGGGGGCAGCAAGGCTTATGCCGAGTATGTCAGCGTGCCGGCGTTGGAACTTGCGCTCAAGCCGGCCGGCATTGATCATGTGCATGCCGCCGGAGCGCCGATGTCGCTGCTCACCGCGTGGCAGTTCCTGATCGAGTTGGGGCACAATGAACCGAACCCGCTTCAGCCCAACCAGCATGAGCCGGTGCCACTCAAGGGGAAGACCGTCCTGGTAAACGGCGCCGCAGGCGGTGTGGGGCACTTCGCCGTGCAGATAGCGAAACTGAAAGGTGCGCACGTCATCGCCGTGGCATCGGGCAAACATGAGTCGCTGCTACGCGATCTCGGCGCCGACGAGTTCATCGACTACACCAAAACGCCGCCCGAGGACGCAGCCCATGACATCGACCTTGTCGTCGATGCCCTTGGCGGACCGAGCACCGGGCGTTTCCTGCGCACGCTTAAGCGCGGCGGTGCATTGTTCCCAGTGTTCCCCCTGGGCTTCTCCGGTGCGGAGGAGGCCGAGAAGCTGGGCGTCACGGTCTCGGCCACCCAGGTCCGTTCGAGCGGGGCTCAGTTGAGGGAAGTCGCCCGCTTCCTCGATGACGGGACGATCCGCGTCGTCCTGGACAGCGTCTATCCGCTTGCCGACGCTTGCAAGGCCCACGCGCGGGCAGCCCAAGGGCACATTCAAGGCAAGATCGTGCTCAACGTGGATTGAAGGCCGAAGCTTGAAGGATCGTCCTTTCGCTGGCGCCTCGTCGCGAAAGTGAAAGCTATGGAAGAAGCAGCTTGATGACCACGGACGCAAAGATCTGCCACGGAACGACGGCTTGGTTTGAGATGGTGGGGACGTTGATGAGCGAAGTGGCTTCGCAGTCCGGACTTTCGCCAGAACTCAATCTTTCGCTGGTTGAGCGCTACACTGACGGAGTCGAACTGTCCGAAGGCCTTGTTCAAGGCCTTCGCTTCGACATCCTCAGGGGCAAGCCGTCGTTCAGGGTTGGGGCGCGGCGGGACGAGTGGGCGGACGTGATGATCGAGATAACGGCCGCGGCAGCGCGGAAGTTGAACAGACTACGCAGCGCCGATCCGAACTATACCGCCGCGCTCGAAGGCTTTTTGAGCACGGGTGAGATGCGGGTGCAGGGCGACCCTTCGCGCATGGGTGGCTGGCTGAACGCGGTACACGATCGGATCGTGAATCGTACAATTTAGCGCGCGAGATGGGGACGGAACTTCTGCCTGAACTGCTGATCGCGGATGATCCTCACCAGGAAGACTGGAGGGAGTAGAGGAGAGCAACGTGGAGGCGTGCTCCCTTTGCAATCTTGTTCTCGGAAGGCGACCGTCTTGCAATGATCACTTTGATCCAGGCACTGGCGCTGAACGACGGTCGCTTTCGGATTACCTCTCAGCCGTGCGGAACGCCGACTGGGGGTCGAAATCCGAAGTTCAAACTGAGATGCCGCCCAAGACCGCTTGCCTTGACAAAGGCGGCCTCTCATGCGCTTTTCGCGCAAATTTCGAGCCGGCCCGTCGGCCCCGTAACCCAGCACCCCGGACTTTTACCAATGACAATGCACCGTTACCGAAGCCATACCTGTGCCCAGTTGAGGAAGAGCGACGTCGGATCGACCGTTCGCCTGTCGGGCTGGGTGCATCGCGTGCGCGATCATGGCGGCCTGCTCTTTATCGACCTGCGCGACCATTATGGCCTGACCCAGATCGTCGCCGACCCCGATTCGCCGGCCTTCAAGGTCGCCGAGACGGTGCGCGGCGAATGGGTCATCCGCGTCGACGGCGAGGTCAAGGCGCGCTTACCCGAGACCACCAATGCCAATTTGCCGACCGGCGAGATCGAGATTTTCGCCCGCGAGATCGAAGTTCTGTCGGCGGCCAAGGAACTGCCGCTGCCGGTGTTCGGCGAGCCGGACTATCCCGAGGATATCCGCCTGAAATACCGCTTCCTCGACCTGCGCCGCGACACGCTGCACAAGAATATCGTGGCACGCACGAAAATCATCGCCGAGATGCGCAAGCGCATGACCGATGTCGGCTTCACCGAATTCTCGACGCCGATTCTCACCGCCTCGTCGCCGGAAGGCGCGCGCGACTTCCTGGTGCCGTCGCGCATCCATCCCGGCACCTTCTACGCGCTGCCGCAGGCGCCGCAGCAGTACAAGCAACTGATCATGGTGTCGGGCTTCGACCGCTACTTCCAGATCGCCCCCTGCTTCCGCGACGAGGACCCGCGCGCCGACCGTCTGCCCGGCGAATTCTACCAGCTCGATCTCGAAATGAGCTTCGTCGAGCAGGACGACGTGCTGTCGACCATGGAACCGGTCATGCGTGGGGTCTTCGAGACCTTCGCCAACGGCAAGCCGGTGACGCAGAAGTTCCAGCGCATTCCATATGATGTCGCCATGCGCAAATACGGCTCCGACAAGCCCGACCTGCGCAACCCGATCGAGATGCAGGCCGTCTCCGAGCATTTTCGCGATTCCGGCTTCAAGGTGTTCGCCAACATCCTGGCCAACGACCCGAAGGCCGAGGTGTGGGGCATTCCGGCCAAGACCGGCGGCAGCCGTGCTTTCTGCGACCGCATGAATTCCTGGGCGCAGGGCGAGGGTCAGCCGGGGCTCGGCTATATCTTCTGGCGCAAGGAGGGCGACAAGCTCGAAGGCGCCGGTCCGCTGGCCAAGAACATCGGCGAGGAGCGCACCGAGGCGATCCGCCTTCAGCTCGGCCTTGCCGACGGCGACGCCGCTTTCTTCGTCGCCGGCGATCCGAAGAAGTTCGTCTCTTTTGCGGGTGCGGCGCGCACCCGCGCCGGCGAGGAGCTGAACCTTGTCGACCGCGAGCGTTTCGAACTGTGCTGGATCGTCGACTTCCCGTTCTTCGAGTGGAATGAGGAAGAGAAGAAGATCGACTTCGCCCACAATCCGTTCTCGATGCCGCAAGGCGGCATCGATGCGCTGAATGGCGAGGACCTGCTCGGCATCAAGGCATTCCAGTACGACATGGTCTGCAACGGTTTCGAGATCGCCTCCGGCGGTATCCGCAACCATCTGCCCGAAACCATGGTCAAGGCGTTCGAGACGGTCGGGCTGGACCGCGCCACGGTCGAGGAGCGCTTTGGCGGCCTATACCGCGCCTTCCAGTATGGCGCGCCGCCGCATGGCGGCATGGCTGCCGGCGTCGACCGTGTCGTCATGCTGCTGCTCGGGGCGAAGAATCTGCGCGAGATCACCATGTTCCCGATGAACCAGCAGGCCTATGATTTGCTGATGAACGCGCCGTCGGAAGCGAGCCCGCAGCAGCTTCGCGACCTGGCGCTGCGCGTCGCGGTGCCCAAGAAGGACGCCTGATCGCGCTTCGGGCGACGCTTTAAAGAACCGCTCGAACCGATTCTTTCGATTCGATAATCCCACGAAAAAGCCCGGCATCGCTGCCGGGCTTTTTCGCATGTTGAGGTCGCTTCGATCAGTCTTCGTTGGCCTTGACGGCGACGCCGAGCGTCTTAGGCAGGTCGAGCGGGTTGGACATGGCGCCCGCCATGATCAGCGCGAACGGCACCGATGCCGGCGGCTCGGCCGAGACTTCGAGGCTCTTCGGATCGTCGAGATACTTGCTGACCGCGGCCGTCACCTGTGCCGTCAGCTCGGGATTGTTGAGCTGCGCCATGCCGAACGGCACGATTGCCTTGGCCTGGTTGGCGATGTCCTTGCCGGACATGCCTTGCTGCTTGCCGACATAGTCCAGCACCTTGTTGGTCAGCGAATCGTCGTCGAAGCGGATCGAGGCACTGTTGAACGAAAGCTGCTGCAACAGGCCGAGCATCGCCATGCCTTGTGCCGAATTGTCGGCGCCTTCAGGCTGTGCCGCCATCTTCTTCTGCATTTCCTGCAGCGACTTGATGAAGTCCATCGTGTAGCCACCAAGATCGAAGGTCATGCCGAGCGTGCCGGCATTTTCGACGGAGATGTCGTATTTCGACAGTTCCATCTTGCCGTCCGTGGGCTGCCACGTGCCGGCCATCTCGAGATTGCCCGCGATGTTCTGGTAGCCAAGCGCGTTGATGACTTCCTTGGACTTGGGATCGTCGACCAGCGTCAGGTCGGCGTTGAACTTTTCCGTGGTGGCGGTGAATTCCATTGCCTTGCCGTCCGCCGGCGGCGTGATCTCGATGGCAAGCCCGTCCATCGAGAAGGCGGTCTTGTCGGCAACCTTGACGGTCATGTTCGAGAGTTCGGCGGACTTGTACATCATCAGCGAGCCCAGCGGGCCGGTGGCACCGTCGGCCGGAACGGTCATGTCATGAATGACGAAGGGGCTGAGATCGAGAGTGACGCCGTCCTTGCTGTGCGCGAAGGCAGCCGTCGAGACGGTGGCGATGTCATAGCCGCCATTTGCCTCGGTGACGCCTTCGAGCTTGACGTCGCCGATGGTGAGCGCTTCCTTTTCCGCCGCCGGTTTGATGGCAACCCCCTGCAGCACCATGTTGGTGTTGTCACCGGTCACGCCGGTCCAGGTGATGTCGACGCCCTGGGCGGCAAGCGCTGCCTTCAGCCGGTCGGCAACCGCCGCATCCTGGGCGAGAGCGGCATTCAGCGGCAGCGTGAGCAGGAAGGTCGAAAAGGCGAATTTCTGGAGAGTTGAACGTTTGATTGTCATCGCAAGGTCCCTGAGAGTGTCTTGAAATTATTTTTCAATTCTATGCGCCATCACCATTCCGTGACGAACTGGACGGGAAAAAGGCGTGTCCCGGCACAATGGTCAAAAATCACGGTGAAAGGCAAACTCGATCCCACCGTCTTTGCGCAAACCGGTGAATTTGTCATGAAGAGCCGGTGGCCTGATATCATCGCGCTTGGCCATAGAACCCGCATGTAACAGGCTGATGTTGGTCGACATCGTCAAGCGCATGGTTTCATGTTGCACAAGCGCCGGTATATCGGCCTGCCTCTTGCCGCGAATCACCCGCTCGGCTAGTCCCAGCCCATGGGAAAAAGGCATTTGCCGCCTGAAAATGGCGGTGGCGATCATATCGAGCCGGTCGATCTGAAGAAGGCGCTGGAAGAGCGCTATCTGGCCTATGCGCTGTCGACCATCATGCACCGGGCGCTGCCCGACGTGCGCGACGGACTGAAGCCGGTCCATCGCCGCATCATGCACGCCATGCGCCTGCTGCGGCTCAATCCGGACCAGGGCTTTGCCAAATGCGCCCGCATTGTCGGCGAGGTGATGGGCAAGTTCCACCCGCATGGCGACCAGTCGATCTATGATGCGCTGGTGCGGTTGGCGCAGGATTTCTCGATGCGCTACCCCTTGGTCGACGGGCAAGGCAATTTCGGCAACATCGACGGCGATAACGCTGCCGCCATGCGCTACACCGAAGCGCGCATGACCGATGTGGCGACCGAACTGTTGTCCGGCATCACCGAGGACGCCGTCGACTATCGGCCGACCTACAATGAAGAAGACGAGGAGCCGGTGGTTTTGCCCGGCGCCTTTCCGAACCTGCTGGCCAATGGCTCGTCCGGCATCGCGGTGGGCATGGCGACATCGATCCCGCCGCACAACGCGGCCGAACTGTGCGACGCGGCACTGCACCTGATCGAGCATCGCGACGCGCCGGTGGCGAAGCTGATGGACTTCGTCCAAGGGCCGGATTTCCCGACCGGCGGCATCATCGTCGACAGCCGCGCCTCGATCCTCGAGGCCTATGAAACCGGCCGCGGCGGCTTCCGCGTGCGGTCGAAGTGGATCCAGGAGGACCAGGGCAGGGGCACCTGGAGCATCGTCGTCACCGAAATCCCCTATGGCGTGCAGAAGGCGCGGCTGATCGAGAAGATCGCCGAGCTGCTGATGGCACGCAAGCTGCCGCTGCTCGAGGACATCAGGGACGAGAGCGCCGAGGACGTCCGCGTCGTGCTGGTGCCGAAGAGCCGTTCGGTCGATCCGGGCATCCTGATGGAATCGCTGTTCAAGCTCACCGAGCTCGAAAGCCGCTTCCCGCTCAACATGAACGTCCTGTCGCGCGGCAAGGTGCCCAACGTGCTGTCGCTGAAGGGCGTCCTGCAGGAATGGCTCGAGCACCGCCGCGAGGTTTTGGTCCGTCGCTCGAAACATCGGCTTGGCGAGATCGAAAGACGGTTGGAGATTCTTGCCGGCTACCTGATCGCCTACCTCAACATCGACGAGGTGATCAGGATCATCCGCGAGGAGGATGAGCCGAAGCAGGTCATGATGGCCCGCTGGTCGCTCACCGACACCCAGGCCGAAGCCATTCTCAACATGCGGCTGCGCGCTCTGCGCAAGCTTGAAGAATTCGAGATCCGTAAGGAATTCGACGGCCTGAGCGCCGAGAAGAAGCAGATCGAGACACTGCTTGCCTCAAACGAGAAGCAGTGGGCGACGATCAAGTGGGAAGTCACCAACATCCGCGACAAGTTCGGCCCGGAGACCGAGCTTGGCAAGCGCCGCACCCAGTTCGCCGACGCGCCCGAGCATGATCTGACCGACATTGCGCACGCCATGATCGAGCGCGAGCCGGTCACCGTGGTCGTTTCGGAAAAGGGCTGGCTGCGGGCCATGAAGGGGCATCTGGCCGACCTCTCGACGCTGACCTTCAAGGAGGGCGACAGCCTTAAGCTCGCCTTCCATGCCCAGACCACCGACAAGGTGCTGGTCTTCACCACCGGCGGCAAGTTCTACACCATCGGCGCCGACCGGCTGCCTGGCGGACGCGGCCATGGCGAGCCGATCCGCATCATCGTCGACATGGACAATGACCAGGACATCGTCACCGCCTTCGTTCACGACCCGAAGCGCAAGCTGCTGCTGGCCTCGCACGACGCCAATGGTTTTATCGTGTCGGAGGAGGAAGTCGTCGCCAACACCCGCAAGGGCAAGCAGGTGATGAACGTCAAGGCGCCGGACGAAGCCAAGCGCTGCATCCCGGTCACCGGCGACCATCTCGCCATCGTCGGCGAGAACCGCAAGATGCTGGTGTTCGCGCTCTCCGAGATTCCGGAGATGGGCCGCGGCAAGGGCGTACGGCTGCAGAAATACAAGGACGGCGGCCTTCTCGATCTCAAGCCGTTCACGCTGGAGACCGGCCTCTCCTGGCAGGATTCAGCGGACCGCACCTTCACCCGGTCGCGCGAGGAACTGGCCGAATGGATCGGCGCCCGTGCCTCGGCCGGCCGCATGGTGCCGAAGGGATTCCCGAGGACGGGGAAGTTTGGATGACGCTGCTAATCTCCCCCCTTAAAGGGAGGAGATGGCCGCCGCGCATGAAGCGCTAGCCTCCTCTTCTGTTTGCGACAGGGCTGGCGTCAGGTCGTCCCGACCCCCTCTGTCGCCTTTGGCGACGTCTCCCCCTCGAGGGCAGGGCTATCGCATATGAGCGATTGCCTGGATGAGATAGTCGTCATTCCAAGCGCATTTCTTGATGCGGTGGCTGATGGGGACTTTGTCGATGTCG